>JAJQCU010000018.1:0-1149 GCA_021202575.1 Lachnospiraceae bacterium | reverse complement strand
CTGATAGAGAGTGTGGATGTAGTGTCCATTGATGAATGGAATGATAATGAGATTTACGGAAGGTATCCGTTGATAAAGGCGGAGTGATTGCTTCAGGGAAGCCGCGATTGACGATAAGGTATTGTGGGAAATTACGGTTTAAACTGAAAATACCGGCTCCATAAATCTGTGCGTGTTCCACTTCAGAAATTTGCCTATGATAAAAAAGAACAAAACAGCAAAAGTAATAAAAGCGGCAAAAGCGACAAAAGAATCAAAAACAGCAAAGACAGTAAAGGTGACCAAAGCAACAATAATCATCATTGTCCTGCAGCTATTATCCTGGACGTTATTGGCCTGCGCCTGGTGGGTGACAGGCTTTTCGGACTGGTGGGCGACACATGTGTTCCGGTGGTGGACGACTGTTGCCGGTACGGCTTTTGGAGTATTTCCGTTTTCTGTGGCGGAATTTGCAATTTATCTGCTGATTATCTGGGTGGTGGGAAGTCTGGTACTGGCGGTGCGGCACAGGCACTTTCAATGCGTGAGATTTCTGCTGGCGGCCTCAGTGCTCTGGCTTCTGTTCGTGACCTGCAGCGGCATCAACTATCAGAGGACCTCTTTTACGGACAGCGCCGGTATTGAGATGAAGGAATATACGTTGACAGAGCTGAAGGAAACCTGCCTGTGGCTGACTCAGAAGGTCAATGAATATGCCGCTTTGGTGGAGCGGGATGAGGACGGCATCATGCAGCTGTCCTTAACGCAATACGGAACCGGCCAGCTGGCGGCGCAGGCCATGGAAGAGCTGGGCGATACATATTCGCTGCTCTCCGGCAGCTATCCGACTCCGAAGCCGGTGACATTTTCTAAAATATTATCATTGCTGAGCCTGACAGGGGTGTATTCGCCGCTGACCATCGAGGCCAACTACAACCGGGAGATGACGGCTTACAATATTCCCTATTCCATGTGCCATGAGCTTTCCCATCTGCGGGGCTTTATGCAGGAGCAGGAGGCCAATTTTATCGCCTTTCTGGCGTGTACCGGCTCGGAGAACGCGGATCTTTGCTACAGCGGCTATATACTGGCGTGGATTCAATGCACCAACGCGCTGTATGACGCCAGCCGGGCGGACTATAGCGAGGTGCGTGAGCTTTTGTCGGAGAA
>JAJQCU010000247.1:5593-6920 GCA_021202575.1 Lachnospiraceae bacterium | reverse complement strand
TTCGATTTCTGACCTTTTGTCCCTTGTATCATATTATAACAAAATCATAGCGAATTGTCATCAGGCAATCTCTTCCCGGGTGTAAACTTTTCACTTTACTTCTTTTCATTATATCATTCCCGGGCTTCTCAAATCACAAATCCCGCAAAGCCAGGGCTAAGGAATTGTTGCAAAATAATATGCCCATCTTGCGTCGGCTAAATACGCGAAACACAGCACCAAAAGCCTCGCTGCAGCCCGGAAACCTCTCTGAGCTCCTATGCCTCCGCTGCGGTTCCCTGAACAAACCATTTAAAATTCACCGTTATTTCACATTTTAATGAAACAATTTTAACAGTTCCCTGATACACTGCCACAGGGTTGATCAAGTGTCGGGTCTTTTTGCCCGGAACATAAGGCCTTTCCAAGGAAGAGAGGGGTAAGCAATGAAAAAAATACTTGCCATCGCGCTCGCCGCGTCCATGGTTCTTGGCATGACCGCCTGTGGAAGCAGTTCCGCGTCTGACGACAGCACGGCGGACGAAACCAGCGTGAGCGAAGACACCGGTTCCCAGGAGGCGGAGGGCGTCTCAGATAAGGAAACCATCGAATACACATTAAACCTGGCCAACAACGAGGATCAGGAATGGTCCTACTCAGAAAGCGCCGACGCCTGGGTGCTGTCCATCGTTTCGGCGGTGGCGTATCCGGAGATTGATGACGAGCCGGGCGTATCCGTCTGCGTTCCCGGCGCTTATGTTACCGGTATTGATACCGACGGCGACGGTGCCGCCGACGTGACCGCGGCGGATTATACGGAGGCAGTGAAGGGGTCGCTTGTCATCGACTATGACGCGGAGGTGACCAGCACCAACGGCCAGGTATACACCGCTGCTACCGCCCCGGTCATTTTAAACACGGGCGCGGCGGGCTACAGCTCCAGCACCAATACCACCGCGGCCACCACCTACGCGGCGGAGGGTTATATCAACGTTGCCTGCGGCAACCGGGGCAAGCAGGACACTGCCACGGATGAAAGCGGAAACACCTACTATACCGGCGACGCGCCCTCCTGTCTGGTGGATCAGAAGAACGCGGCCCGCTTTGTAAAATATAATATTCTGCTGGGCAACCTTCCCGGCAGCGTGGATTATTTCGTCTCCACCGGCGGCAGCGGCGGCGGTGCCCATGCCACCATGTTCGCGGCCACCTCCAACAACCCGGACTTCTATGCCTATGAAGTCGCGGCGGGCGCCGTGGGCGTATATGAGCTGGCGGACGGAAGCTATTCCACCACCGTGACCATCGACGGCGTAGATTACGAACTCTCCGACGGCGCCTGGGGCTG
>JAJQCU010000247.1:0-5583 GCA_021202575.1 Lachnospiraceae bacterium | reverse complement strand
CGCCATCACCTCCCTATATGAGGGGGATATGGCCCTGGCGTTTGAATATTATATGGATACCACCTATGAGTTCGGCTCCTCCTTCCAGGCGCAGCTGGCGGAATATCTGTCCGCTTCCTATATGGAATATATCAATGCGCAGAATCTCACCGTGGAAGAATCGGCAGTCGGCTTTGACTTAAACGGCGACGGCGATATGGACGACACCATCGCCCTGACCATCGAATATGACCTGGATGCTTACCCGGAGACCAACGGGTATTACGGCACGTATCTGGATCTGTACCTGGCGGAATTTGTATCCAACCTCCAGTGGTATCTGGATAATCTGGATTACGCGGAGGGCTGGACCTGGTTTGACGAGGACGGAAACGCCTTAAGCGATGAGGACGTTGCCACCATGACCACAGAGGAAAAGGCCGCGGCGTTTATCGAGGGAAGATACACGAAGGGCAGCTCCGGCGGCGGTATGACCGGCAATCTGCCCAGCGGCATGAACGGAGCCGCGGACTTTAAAGGCGGCACTGACTATATGACTGGCGGCAAATCAGATATGACCGGCGGCATGGGCGGACGCGGCGGCATGACCGATGGAAATCTGCCGGATGGAGCTTCCCTTCCAGACGGAACTGACGCGGAAAGCTTGACAGATAGCGAGCTGCCCGGCGACCTTGACACAGAATCCCTGGCGGATGGCGAGCTGCCCGGCGACCTTGATGCAGAATCCCTGACGGATGGTGAACTGCCCGATGGAGCCTCTGACGCAACCGGGCCCGACAGTACCGCCGCCGAAACTACGGACACCACCAGCGACACCGGCCGCAGCTTTGACAACTCCGCGGTTGCGGAAAACAGCTCCGGCGACACTATGGATGTGGGTACCCCAGACGCTGGCACAACCCAGGCAGCCGGCAGCTCCACCGACTCCACCAATTATTCTTCTTATGAGGAAATGGTGGAGGAATACGCCTCCGATATCGCTGAGATTGAGGCCGGGGACGCCTACGGCAACAACATCGTTGACCTGTATAACCCGCTGAATTATATCGGCGCGGAGGGTACAGAGAACCCAACCTGGGTCAGAATCCTGATGGGCGCTTCAGAGGGCGATATGTCCATGTTCAGCTCCCTGAATCTGCAGATCGCCATGCTGAATTCCGGCATTGACTGCAATATTGAGTGGCAGTGGGACGGCGGACACGTTCCCTCCGAGGTGTTAAGCGAGTCCTTCTCCCTGTATGTGGACCAGATGTACGGCGAGTATGTGAACGGCAATACCATCGAGACGCCCGCGGCTGAGGCACAGACCGAAAACGGTACCTCCACCGAGGCCTCCGGAACCGACTTAAGCAGCTGGGTAGACTACTCAGATTTAAGCAATGTGTCCTTCTCTCTGGCGGACGCGGTCGCTTACCGCACTAAGGGCGCCAGCAAGGCCATGCCCGGCTTCGATGTCATCGACTACGGCCAGGAGGACTACGTGTTCGGCAGTTCCACAAAGGACGCCCGCCACTGGAATTCCTTCCTTCTGGACATTTTCGAGGAATACGCGGATGTACTGGAGCCGCTGTTTAACAGCGGAAGCTGAACCAGGCATTCCATCATGTTTTCACTCTTATGATAAAAACCCTCGGCGCGCAGGAACCGCGCCGGGGTTTTTATTTTATTTTCGTTATTCTCCGTCTGCCTGTCATATCTTTCCATTTTTTCCGTCTCATAAAATAAGAGAACCCAAAATGACAAAGTCATTCTGTTCGGAAATCAATTTATATATCATCAGACAGAAGGAGGAAGCGCTATGAAAAAGAAAACCTTACTTACCCTGTGTGCCGCCCTTGGCACATCCATCCTGCTGTTCGCGGGCTGCGGCTCAGGCTCCACAGCCAATTCCACCAGTACCGCCAGCCGGGAAAATATCTCCTACGACAGCGCCACAGCGGAAACAGCCGAATACGAATACGGCTACTCGGAGGAAGCAACAGGAGATTACTCTGAATATGAAACAGATACGGACTATGAGTATTCTGACGTCTCCGAGGATGCCGCCACAGAGAGAAAGCTGATCCGGACCGTGGATATGAGTGTGGAGACCACCTCCTATGACAGCGCCCTTTCCGCCATCAAAGCGCAGGTCAGTGAAAGCGGCGGCTACGTGGAGTACATCTATACTTATAACGGCAGCTCCTACAGCTCCTATACCCGCCCCAGGAGTTGGAGCCTGACGCTCCGGATGCCCTCGGAAAATCTGGACGTCTTCCTGACCGCGGTTTCCGACATCTGCAACGTGGTCTACAGCGATGAAACCGTGACCGATGTGACGCTGACCTACGTAGATCTGGAGAGCCGCATTCTGATACTGGAGACGGAGCAGGAAAGGCTGATCGCCCTTCTGGAGGAGGCGGAAAGCCTGGAGGACATCCTGACTATCGAGGAGCGGCTCTCCGAGGTGCAGTATCAGCTGGAAAGCAAAGAAAGCCAGAAGCGCACATACGACAATCAGATCAATTACAGCACCGTGACCATGTATCTGCGGGAAGTACAGGTGCTGACGCCGACAGCGGAGCTGACCGTGTGGCAGCGCATCAGCCAAGGCTTTGAGGACAGCGTGGAGAGCATCTGTGAAGGTATCAGCGAGGCCGCGATCTGGGTCATCATTCATATTCCGTATCTGGTGATCCTGGGCGCTGTAATTCTCATTGCGGTGCTTTTGATAAAACGGCGCTGCAGGAAGAGCTCAGGGAAAATCAAAAAGCAAAATACTGTTGACGCTGCCGGGCACAATACCGATCATCCTGATGGCAATGGCGGTAACATTGCAAAAACCGGGAAAGCTCCGACAGATAAAAAGTCCGATGAGACATAATTTTTCCATAAAAGGTTTATAAATCCCGGCAAATATGATACAATCATTTGTTGTAGGAATTGTCGCGAGATAATATGTACAGATTTCGCGACAGTTCCTTACGCCAGCGATATAAGAAATTGGTTACTGTCAATCTGATGATGGTAATTCAAGGAGAAACTGCTATTCGCAGCAGCAAGGAGAAAAGCACATGAAATATCTGATTATTGTGGACATGCAGAACGATTTTATCACCGGCAGTCTGGGAACGAAGGAAGCGCAGGCGATTCTGCCCGCCGTCATCCGCAAGGCGGCAGCCTTCCCGGGAGAAATTATTTTCACAAGAGACACCCACACGCGGGAATATCTTACCACCCAGGAGGGCCGGAATCTGCCGGTGGAACATTGCATCTCCGGGACCTGGGGCTGGCAGCTGGCGGATGAGCTGCAGCAGCTGGCGGTCAAAAAGGGCTGCCGGATTTTCGACAAGCCCACCTTCGGAAGTGTCAGTCTGGCACAGGCGTTATTTTCCGAAAATGAGAAGGAACCCATTGAAGAGATCGAGCTGTGCGGTCTGTGTACGGATATCTGCGTAATTTCCAACGCGCTGCTGATCAAGGCCTGGCTTACAGAGGTACCTGTCAGCGTGGACGCGTCCTGCTGCGCAGGCGTGACGCCGGACAGCCACCTGAATGCTCTTAACGCCATGAAAATGTGCCAGGTTGCCGTCAGAGACTAAGGAACTGTCGCGAAACGGGCATTCAACGCCCCGGGATTGACGCGAGCCCCCTTCCGTTATCGCGGCTTATCGCCTTCCCCGCGCAAAATATCGGCTCCAGCGTTTTCAGATATCCCGCCGGAGCCTTTTTGAAGGATCGCCTCACACCCCCTGGTCTTCCTTCAGCTCGTCAAACATGGCCTTCACCGTGGGGGCAGTTTTCGTCAGCGTATTTATACTCAGCTCGTCAGCCTTGTTGTTCGCCAGACGAAGGTTGTTCTCCGAGGAAAGGAGGGCCGCCTTCGTCTTCTGAAGATGGTCGATGGTTTTGTCAATCTCGTCAATCGCCGTCTGGAATCTCTCGCTGGCCAGCCGGTAGTTGCGGGAAAAGCCCTCCTTGAAGGCGTTCATATTATTTTCAAAATTCTGAATATCCACCTGCTGACTGCGGACAATCTGAAGCTCCTGCTTATACTGCAGGGAATTGAGCGCCGCGTTCCGCAGAAGCGTAATCATCGGAATAAAAAACTGCGGGCGGATGACGTACATCTTCGGATACCGATAGGACACATCCACAATGCCGTTATTATAGAGCTCGTTGTCGATTTCCAGCAGGGACACCAGAATCGCGTACTCACAGCCCTTCTCATTGCGGTCCTTATCCAGCTCCTTAAAGAAATCCTCATTCCTGCGCTTGGTGGAAGTCTCATCGGCCTCGTTTTTCATCTCAAACATAATGGAAATAAATTCCGTGCCGTCCTCCGCGCTCTCCCGGTAAATAAAGTCCCCCTTGCTGCCGGTTCTGGCGTCATTGTCCTTCTCAAAATAAGCGTTGGGGAAAGCGGTCATGCGGATCGCGTTGAACTGGGTGAGACAATGCTGCTCCAGGCTCTCCCCCACCATTTTGGTGGACTGGCGCGCCTTGAAATCCTTATAATATTCGAGCTGTTCGTCCTTGAGCCTGAGCTTCTCCCCATACTGCTCGTCCCTGAGCCTGAGCTTCTCCTCGTACTGCTCCTGCATGGACTTTTCATTCAGCCGACTCTCGGTTTCCTTATTTTTCAGCTCTCCCCTCAGGTTCGCGATTTCCGTGGCTTTCAGGGACAGCTCCTCATTTTTCTCCTCCAGCGCCTGAGCCACCGCCAGCTTTTGCGCCGTCTCCCCGGCGTCCAGCCTGGCCTGCAGCTCGGCGATCCTCTGATCCTTCTTGAAGATCTCCGCGTCCTTTTGGGTAAGGCTTTCTGTGCGCTCCTTCTCCTCCTTCAGCCGCAACAGGTCCATTTCCCGTTCCTGTGCCGATTCCAGCTCCTTTAAGCGGCTCTCCAGCTCTTTTGCGAATTCCTTATCCCTCACCTGCCGGGCGATCTGGTCGTAACCGCTCTCATCTACCTGAAAGACCTCCCCACATTTGGGGCATCTGATTTCCTGCATGTTATCGTGCTCCTTCTACTATGGATATATTTCAGTATTACCGTTTCCGCATTACCCTCTGATTCTTATAATCCTTTTCAAATATTCGCTTCCCACAATTATAATTTTAGCGGAAGTATTTGTCAACTTACTCATCTTCCCAGGCGATTCGACAGCCCATTTGCAGTATCGCCGATTCCGCGCCTGCATTTGCATGCAATTTATTGCAACGCAAGTAAACTGTTGGATTGCAGCCGCGCGGGCGAAAAATTTCATATTGATAGAACGCGCAAAATTCAGTATACTATCAGAAAGTATCATAAGCAAAGAAATACACTGATCCTGCCGCAGTTAAATCCCAAAAGTGAAAAATACCCCACAGATTCCATCAGCCATCACATAAGGAGGTTCCCATGACATACAGAGATAATGACAGCACTCGCAGAGAATTCCTAAGAGACGTCAGAAACCACCTGGAAAAAATGTCACAGTCACAAAAGGATTTCTGGATCATCTCTCAGGCAAAGCTGGCGCCGGAGAATGGATACGAAAGCTTTCTCAACAGCCTTTCCGGACGGTCATTTGTCCGCAGCCTGCCGGAAGAAAAGGAAAT
>JAJQCU010000422.1 GCA_021202575.1 Lachnospiraceae bacterium | reverse complement strand
GTCATTTTTCCATTCCCGTCAACCGCATTTTCAGAAAAGCCGTTTCTTCTTTCCCTCACCCACAGGTCTGAAGCAAATATGTCTCCACGTCAGTATATTTTTTATGAAAATAATCCAGCGTATTCCGCATGTCCTCCGGTTTGGACCGCTGCATGTAATCTTTGATTTCAATCCCGTTCGCGGCGGCCTGCTCCTTCTGCCTGACAAAAACATCTTTCATATATATTTCAGTGGCGCTGTAGTCCGCAACGATGTACTCCTCCGGCACTCCGGCCAGCTTCAGCAAAAGCATGGCAATCACACCCGTGCGATCCTTTCCGGCGGTACAATGAAAGAGCGATGCCCCTTCTTTCACCTCCGCCATCAGGTGCATCACTTCCCCGATCTTTTCAGCGGAATTGTCCAGCAGAAACTGATACAGCGTAAACATGGACTCCGGCCCAGTTCCCCGAAAGCCCTCGGAATTCATCTGATCCAGCATCCCGACGTGAAAATATTCCATCTCTCCAACGCGGTCCGGCATGTATTTCACTTCCATGTCACTGCGCAGATCAATCACGCGGCGCACCCCATACCGCACCAGCGTTTCTATGTCCCGGCTGGTCAGCTCCTGCAGGCCGTCCGCCCGAAGGAAGACTCCCCTGGCTGTTATCCCGTCTTCCGCCGGGTATCCGCCCAGATCCCGTATGTTTTTTGCGCCGTCCAACTGTAATGGTTCTGAAACTCTTATCATGTGAAACTACCTTTCCCGTTCTTCTTGAACGAATCTTTCTCTGTCAGTCAGGTCCGGAAATCGCGTTCCGGTCCCGCCATCGTCCGCCTCAGGTCTTCCCAAGTATCTTATAGAGCAAATGATAGAGGGTAAGGACTTCCTCTTGCTCCAGATGGATACAGCCTCCCACAGCCTCAGGTATCTTGCAGGCTTTTTCGCGCAGCTGCATACCCTGCTCTGTAATGGTGACAATCAGATTCCGCTCGTCCTCCTCGGAGCGTTTTCGTGAAACAAGCCCTTTACTCTCAAGCTTTTTCAGCAAAGGCGTGAGCGTCCCCGAATCAAGATACAGACGCTCGCCAAGCTCCTTCACATTCATTTTCCTGTGCTCCCACAGCACCATCATGGTAATGTACTGCGTGTAAGTCAAATCGATTTCATCCAGAAAAGGTCTGTACTTTTTTACAATCTCTTTGGCGCAGGCATACAGCGGAAAACAGAGCTGATTTTCAATTTTCAGCATATCATATTTATCTGTCATAACATTTTAGTTCCTCCGGTTAAGTGTTCCTTCGCCGGGCTTCATAATATCGGTAGAACAGGTATTTTGTACTTTGTAATGATACTCCAATTTCTATTTCCTGTCCATTTCTTCTTATAACAGTTTTACGATTTCGCTCTCAAGAGCCTTTGGCGTTTTCGTGGGAGCATAACGGGCAACAACGTTTCCGTCCCTGTCCACCAGGAACTTTGTAAAGTTCCACTTGATATTGCCGCCCGCTATGCCGCCAGCCTGCGATTTAAGAAACGTATAGAGCGGATCTGTGTCCGCGCCGTTTACGCATATTTTGTGAAACTGCTGAAACGTAACTCCATATCTGCCAGTGCAGAAGCTGGCGATTTCCTCGTCCGTACCAGGCGCCTGCCCCGCAAACTGGTTGCACGGGAAATCAAGAATCTCAAAGCCCTTGTCCGCATATTTTTCATACAAATCCTGCAGTCCTTCATATTGAGGAGTAAAGCCACAGCCGGTTGCAGTGTTAACAATCAGGAGAACCTTTCCTTTGTAATCTGATAACGCAACATCCTTCCCGTTTCCATCTTTCACTTTGTAATCATAAATACTCATAACAATCATCCTTTCGGTTTATAGTGGGCGTCCATTTGATTTTACGCAATTTAATTATACACAATGAAAGTGCGCGTGTCAACGGAAAAATGGTCACCATTTTCATAAAGCTGTTTTATTCGTAAAATCCCCGTACCGCATATTTCCACAAACCCCAGCCTGTAAAATATATTGGCGGGTTTTTTGTTTCTTAAAGCCGAAAGTTTTTTGGGATATATAAAAAATATCCCCATTTTGGGACAAAACCGGGAAAATGTACCTTGTATCTTCGGGAAAACCGAACTAAGATCTTCTTTGTAATAAATTTTTTTCTGTTGTGGGAGAATGTCTTAAAAACGCTGCCAAACGGCTTTGTCGGTTTGTTGAAGAGCTGTTGTTTTATGGGAAGGAGATGTTGCAGAATGTATTCATTTACGAGCCGGGTACGATACAGCGAAACAGATGAGACGGGAAATTTAAGTCTGAGAAGTCTGATGAATTATTTGCAGGACTGCTGTCTGTTTCAGTCAGAATCTCTGGGCGTCGGCCCGGATTATCTAAAAAAACGTCACCGCCTGTGGCTTTTATCCGGGTGGCAGGTTATCATAGACCGCTGTCCCCGGATGTTTGAAAAAATAACTGTGGAGACGATCCCGTATGAATTTTCGGGCTGTCTTGGATGGCGGAACGTCAGCGTATCCGATGAGAACGGGATTTGCATTGTCCGCGCGAACTCCCCATGGGTATACGTCAATACGGACACCGGAAGACCGGCCCAGCCGGACGAAACGGAAAAATCCGCTTATGTCCTCGGAGAGAGAATTCCCATGGATTACGCGCCCCGGAAAATTAAGCTGCCTGAAAATATGGCGGCAAGGACACCTGTCCCTGTAATTCAGGAGTTTATTGACACCAATCATCATGTAAATAATGCCCAGTATGTGGATATCGCAGTGAACATTATGGAAGAAAATATGCGGTCTGCCAGCGCTCCGGATACAGTAACGGAAGCGGAGACGGAAGCCCGCGGCGAGCAGCCGTTTTTCGTCAGGGAGCTTCGGGTCGAGTATAAAAAGCAGGCCATCCTGGGGGAGGTATTATATCCAAAAACCTGCCTGCAGGACGACTGGTACTATGTGGCGTTTACAGATTTGAACGGACATGTCTATGCAGCAGTCGCAATCCGGCAATGACCAGCTTCAAAAGGCCGCAATCCTCTAAGGAACTATCGCGAAATAATATGCCCATCTTGCACTGGCTAATACGCGAATCACAGCCTCTGAAAGCCTCGCCGTAGTAAATCACTGACCAAGCCATATAAAGCTCTCGGACTGCAAGCTTTCTTACTGCCTGTGCGTCCTCAGAATATCATACCGCTCCGCCTCCTGAGACAGCTGCAGCCAGATGGTCTGGCGGGAGTGGGGGCAGCTTTCCACCGGTTTTGCGGCCTCATCATACATGGCGTCCACCTTCACGGGAATGTTTCTTCCATCCGGTTTGATCACTTCAATTTCATCCCCCGTGCAGAATTTATTTTTCTGCGTGATGCGGGCCAGGCCGTTTCGGATTTCCAAAACGGTGCCCAGATAAACGGTGTTATTCACATAGGTACTGCTTTCGTAAATCTGGGTTTCCGCGGAGGGCTTCCCGAAAAAAAAGCCTGTGGCGTACAAGCGGTGGGTACACTTCTCCACCTCCGCCTGATACCAGTCCCTGTTTTTTTCATACAGCGCCGGATCGGTAAAATAATCATCCAGCGCCCGGCGGTACGCCCTGGTCACCGTCGCCACGTACAGGGCTGTCTTCATGCGGCCCTCGATTTTAAAGGAATCAATACCCGCCTCACACAATTCAGGGATATGCCCGATCATACATAAATCCTTAGAGTTAAAAATATAAGTGCCGCGCTCATTTTCCTCCACGGGAAAATATTCCCCGGGACGCTTTTCCTCCATCAGGGCATAATTCCAGCGGCAGGGATGGGTACACTCCCCCTGGTTGGCGTCCCTGCCTGTCAGAAAGGCGGACAGAAGGCAGCGGCCGGAGTAGGAAACGCACATGGCGCCATGAACGAAAGCTTCGATCTCCATCTCCTTTGGAATATAAGTCCGGATTTCCCCAATTTCTTCCAGGGACAGCTCCCTGGCGCAGACTGCCCGCTTCGCACCCAGATTGTGCCAGAAAAGATATGTCTGATAGTTGGTATTGTTGGCCTGGGTGGAAATATGAATCTCAATTTCCGGACAAACCTTTTTCGCTATTGTAAACATCCCCGGATCGGAAATAATCAGCGCATCCGGTTTTATTTCTTTCAGTTCCCGAAAATAGGCCTCCGCTGCCTCCAGATCCTTATTATGCGCCAGGATGTTGGCTGTCACGTAAACCTTCACGCCGCGCTCATGGGCGAAGTCAATTCCCCGCCTCATCTCCTCCGCGGAAAAATTATGGGCTTTGGCGCGCAGGCCGAAGGCGTCGCCGCCGATATAGACCGCGTCCGCGCCGTAGATGACCGCCGTCTTCAGGGTTTCCAGATCACCTGCGGGCGAGAGCAGCTCCGGCTTTTTCTTCCTGTCCATTTTCCTGCTTCTTATTCTCTCTGATAACACTTCAGTCTCTCCGGTTTTCATGTCTTCCCTGTTATAGCTTCCTTTTCCAATTTCATGTTCCTGTCAGTCCATCATATCCATCAAAGCTTCTTTTGCGAATCAGCGCCCTTCTGACCTCATCTGCCCCACGTCGCAACCTCGCTTTATGGCATACATTCTCCCATCCATATACCTTTAATGCTCACGCTTCACGCTCAGCGTCACGCCATCCCCCACAGGCAAAATCACTGTCTCCAGCTCCTCATCATGGGTCAGGGAAAACAAATACTCCCGCATTCTGCTGTGAATGGTCCGGTTGCGCCGCTCTACGGCAAATCTGGATTCCAGAATTTCCCCCTCCTGAAACACATTGTCAGAAATCAACAGCCCTCCCTCCGCAAGCAGACGCTTCACCTGGAGCAGGAAATGAGGATACTGTCCCTTGGCCGCGTCCATGAAAATCAGGTCGCAGCCCTCATCCAGACCGGGCAGGATGTCCGCCGCGTCCCCCTCCAGAAATGTGATTCTGTCCTCATAGCCGCTGGCCGCGAAGTTCTTTCTGGCCTGGGGAATGCGCTTCTCATACTTTTCTATGGTGGTAATCCGGCAGTCAGCCGCGGTATTCTCCGCTATCAGAATCGCCGAAAAGCCGACAGCCGTTCCCACCTCCAGGATATTGCGGGGTTTCGTGAGCGCCAGCAGAAAACGCAGCAGGCTCTGCACATCGGGTCGGATAATGGGGACGCCTTCCTGCAGGGCCTCCTGCTCCAATTCCGTCAGAAAAAGACTATTGCCCTTATCCATAGACTGAATAAAGGCAATCATTCTCTCATCCATCATCATTTACTATTCTCCATCGGAGCCCTCCGAGAGAGCTTCCATGATTTCATCGTTGGTCATGGAAGTGTTCAGGGTATAGGTCCCGGCTTTCATGGTTTTTTTGTAGCTGGAAAGCCTGTTCTGTAACTTGAAAATCAACGCGGAGCGAATAACACCCTCTTCCTCCAGCAAATCGGCGATCTCGCCGCTGTCCATGC
This sequence comes from Lachnospiraceae bacterium, assembly GCA_021202575.1. GTDB lineage: Bacteria > Bacillota > Clostridia > Lachnospirales > Lachnospiraceae > RGIG6307. The sequence goes on along the minus strand of JAJQCU010000422.1, from coordinate 1,484 downwards.
CCTCTGAGATGGTCACTGTAATGTCCGTCCCCTCCCCGGTGCTCACCGGCTGCTCGGAAAACACCCGGTATCCCACCTCATAGCCGATCAGGGCGCCCCGGTAAATAACCACCACCACCAGGACAGCCAGCATGGCCTTTACAGCCGTGCGCAGAACCGACAGGATTACCTCTTTTACATCTTCCATGCTCTTTCTCCTCGTTGCTTCTATTCGCAGCCGCTCTGCTGTACTTCTTATTAGAACCCGCCGCATCCACCTGCGCAATCCAGCCCTCTTGACGTGCCTGGGGAGATTTCTTACATGCAGCCGCGAACAGCAACCCTGATTATTCAAAATCCAGGCTCACCACCAGGCGGTCCATAACCTCCTGCATCATGCGGCAAAGCGCCAGCTCCGCCGCCAGGACCTCAGCCAGAAGCGGGTTCTGCGTCAGCTCCCGCTTCTCCCTCTCCAGATCCTCCAGGCTGTCAAAGGAGCTTCCGTCCTCCATATTGACCTGCACCTCATAGTTTCTCGTGCGGAACCGGTCCAGCCGCTCTTTTAACTCCGGATACTGTGCCACCTTTTCCAGGCTCTCTCTGTATTCCTTATAGATGCCGGACGAGACAATTCTGTGAATCAACACGTCCGTTTCCTTTAAAACTTCGGTTTCCATGGGTTGTCTCCTGTATACTGTAAATCTGATGTAAAATTCCCCTGAATGGATGCCGTAACAGTGTGAAATTTCTGATCTGTCCCCGGAATTCGGCGCCGTCATTCGAAATCCGCCCGACAGAACTCCTTGATTTTCACACCTCCATAATGATCGGCAGTATCATGGGCCTGCGGTTGGTCTTATCCCAGATGAAATCACTCAGATCATCCCGGATGCTGCCCTTCAGCCTGCCCCAGTCGGTAATGCCCTTTTCCAGACATTTACTGACTGACACATCCACAATGGCGCAGGCCTCATCGATCAGCGATTCAGATTCTCTCACGTACACAAAGCCTCTGGATACGATATCCGGTCCTGACACCACTGTCAGGTTGTCGCTGTCCAGCGCCAGCACCACAATCAGGATGCCGTCCTCCGCTAGACGCTGCCTGTCGCGCAGCACCACGTTGCCCACATCGCCCACGCCAAGGCCGTCCACCAGAATGCCGCCCGCCGCCACCTTCCCGGTGACCCTGGCGCTCTTTTCATCCAGCTCGATCACGTCGCCGGACTGCAAAATGAAAATATTTTCCTTGGGGATACCCAGATTTAAGGCGATTTTTTTCTGGGCCACCAGATGCTTGTACTCGCCGTGGGCCGGAATCACATATTTGGGCTTTACCAGCGTATAAATCAGCTTCAGCTCCTCCTGGCAGGCATGGCCGGAGACATGGGCGTCCTGAGTGATGACCTCCGCGCCCTTCTGCAAAAGCTCGTTGACCACCTTGGTCACCGCCTTCTCGTTGCCCGGAATGGGATTGGAGGAAAACACAATGATATCCCCCGGAC
>JAJQCU010000152.1:3840-6946 GCA_021202575.1 Lachnospiraceae bacterium | reverse complement strand
TGATTCCCTGAATCAGCACCAGCTCATCCTTCCATTCAGACTGCCCCTTACGCCTGCCGCTGTTTTCCGATTTATTTTCCCGGTCGTCATTCGTTCCGGCTTCTTCCATCCGCCTGTCATTCGCTCCGGGCTCAGCAGTTTCGGTTTTATTCACCTGGTCGCCATTCATTCCGGCTTCTTCCATCCGTCGGTCATCCGCTCGGGATTCGGCAGTCCTGTTCACCTCCCCCGCGGGCACCCCCAGAAAAAACGACTGCTCCTTTTTCAGCGTCCCCGCCCGGGCGGCTTTCGCCATGCGTTTTGCCAGGGAGCTTTCCCCGAATTGATGCAGCTTTTCCGCGGAAACGCTCTCCTTCTGTCTGATGGCAAGGCGGCCCTCCTGTGCCATCCGCTCCATGAACCGCCCCCAGGCCGCGGGGCTGTCCGGCAGCGCGGTAAAATCCGCCAGCTCCAGCACCCGGTGATAGGCGGTGCCCACCGCCGCGCCGCCCAGTCCCTGAGTCTGTTTGATAAACTCCGGCACACAGGGCACCACCCGCTCTGTCTCAAACATTTCCGCCACGCCGCCTAACTCCTCCTCCATGGCCGCCAGCTTCAGCTCTGACACGCTGGTTTTTCCGTTCATTTCAGTCAGCTCCCGCCAGGGGTACTGATATTGCAGCGCCGGATTTTCCCCGATGATCCGGGAGACTTCTTTTTCCTCCTCATTGAAAAATAATTCTTCCAGCGTCTCCTTTCGTCCGGACTGCTCCACCGCCTCCATAACCTCATTTTCCGCCAGATCGACCGCAGAAAAAAGGCGATAGACAATCGGGCTGTCCGTGTCCCAGGCCAGCAGGCACAGATCCAGATAGGATCGGGCTGAGAGAATGTCCGACAGAAGGCAGGCGCCATCCTGACGGCGAAGGCTCTTCTCCCTGGGATGAATTCCCGCTGTCTCAGGCAGGAGGCCTCTGTTGCCTTCCTCTCCTGACTGCGCGTTCGCTTCCCGAACCGGAACACCCGGCTGCCCGCCTTCCTCCTGAACAAACAGCTCCTCCGCGTTCTTTTTATATCCGCAGAGAATCAGTTTCTCCTTCGCCCTGGTCATGGCCACATAAAAAATTCTCTGCTCCTCCGCCAGAATATCCCGCTCCATTTTCAGGGAGAGGGCACTTTTTTGCAGAGTTTTGTTCCGGCTGCGCTGCACAGGTGAAATATAATCCACCCCCAGTCCCAGATCGTTGTCGATCAACAAAAGCTGCTGCCGGTCCCGCATGGTGTAGCTGTGGGCCATTCCGCCCACAATGACAATGGGAAATTCCAGCCCCTTGCTCTTGTGAATGCTCATCATGCGCACCGCGTGGGCGCTATCCGCCGCGGAGGATTCGCCGTAGTCGATCTCCTGGCGGTGAAGCTCCCTGATATAATTGACAAAGGAAAACAGACCGTGCTGTCCCCTGGCCCCAAATTGTGCCGCCCGCTCAAGCAGAAGCTCCACATTGGCCGACCGCTTCTCCCCGTCCGGTAAAAGGCGCATCCTCTCCCGGTAATGATATTCATTCAAAATATTCCGCAGAAGCTCCTCCACGGAGCAGTACTCCGCCTGGCGGCGGTATTTCTGAATGGAACCCACCAGCTTTTGAATTTTCAGGGAAGCCGGATCATTGGGATTTCCCGCGGCAAAGCTTAATAGCTTTCCCCACAGGCTTCCTGATCCGGGCAGATTAGCGCCCTGTCCTTTGAGCTCATTAAATGATTCCTGCCCTTCAGCCTGCTCCTGATCCCCGATTTGCTCACGTTCACCGTTCTGCCCTGATTCCTCTTCCGTTCTTTCCTGCTCACCGTTCTGTCCCGGGCTTTCCATCTGCTCCTGACCTTCGCTCTGTCCTGAGTTTTCCTCCCGCTCCCAATTCATCCGCTTCCTGTCATAAATCTGCACCCTCGCCAGGTCCTCCTCCGTCAGTTCCCCGAACAGCGAAATACACACCCCGTACATGGGGATATCCGATAGAGGATTCTCCACGCACTCCAGAAATTTGACCAGATTCTGCACCTCCTTCGCGTCAAAATATCCGCTGCCGCTGACAAAGGACAGGGGAATATTTTCCCTGGCAAAGACCTCTCTGTATGCCTCCTCATAGAGAGAGGGCGAGCGGAATAAGAGGACAATGTCATCCGGCTCCACCGGACGAAGGGCAGTGCGGTCCTCATTGGAAATCCTGCCATCCCAGAGAAGCTCTTTGATCTTTTTGGCGGCGGAATATGCCTCCAGACGTCTGGCGTCCAGCCCCTGCGGAAGCTCCCCATGGGAAATAATACACTCACAGGCGTATCTGTCATACCTATACGAACCGAATAGCCTTCTCCCTGGATATGCTCCGTCCGGGCAGGCATCCTCCGCTCCCGGATGCGATGCGTCTTCCGCTCCCAGACAGACACCTTCCATTCCCGGATGCGGCGTATCTTCCTCTCCCGGGCAGCTCTCCTGCGGGTACTCCGCCCCCGGATACAGCGCCGCGTTTTCATCGTAGGCAATCCCCCCGCTCTCCATGGTCATCGTTGGGGAAAAAACACTGTTGACCGCCTCCAGCACCTGAGGGCGGCTGCGGAAATTCTGCTTTAAATCGATGCGCACGCATTTGGGATTTTCCCCGGCGTACTCCTGATATTTTTCCATGAAAAGCTCAGGCCGGGCCAGACGGAATTTGTAAATACTCTGCTTCACGTCCCCCACCATGAAGCGGTCGTCGTCCCTGGAAACCGCCGCGGTCAGATATTCCTGCACCAGGTTGGAGTCCTGGTACTCGTCCACCATGACCTCCGCGAACTGCTGCCTGTAGCTTTCCGCCGTCTCCGTCACGCAAAAACCACCCTGGCCATCGCTTTTAAGCAGAATCCGGAGGGCCATATGCTCCATGTCATGGAAATCCACATACCCCCTCTCCCGCTTCGCCCGCTCCAGGTCATACATATAATCCAGTGTCACCTGCACCAGCATATCCAGCGCCCGCTTCGCCCCGGCATTCTCCACCTCCATGGACTGGGGGCTTTTCCCGAAAAAGTCGGCGCCAAGCTTCTCCAGATTTTTTTTCATTTCCGTGCGGCGCTTTTTTACCTGCTCCCT
>JAJQCU010000152.1:0-3830 GCA_021202575.1 Lachnospiraceae bacterium | reverse complement strand
TGCTCCCTCTTGAATGGATCCACAGACACATCCTTTTTGGCGGAAAGTCTTGCAAACTCCATGGCAGGCAGATACTGCCCCAGCTGCTTAAGAGAATCCAGGCCGCACAGCTTTTCCACATATTCCAGCTCTCTCTCCAGCGTATCTACATACATATAGGGGCCGTCCGCCTCCATGGCCATCCGCCAGGCGGCCCGATAGCCCTCTCTGTAAGAAGCGAGAAGCCCCTGAATGTGAGAGAGCAGAAAGGCTCCCGCCGGACGGGCCGTAAACTCCTCCAGATTGGAAAAATCATAGTCCTTCTTTCGCTCCAGAAGCCATTCCTCCGGGAAGGGCATGCTCATGGCCCGCTCATAGAGCTGGTCAATATCCTCCTCCAGAGTGGTCTCCCGACCGGTATGACATAGATATTCCACCATATACAGAAAATCCGGATCCTCCGCGGCAAAGTACCGCTCCAGCAGCTCCTCCTTCACCTCTTTGCTCAGAAGCCGGATCGTCGCCTCCTCCGCCACCGTAAAATCCGGCTCCAGCCCGATCTGCTCAAAATGATTTTTCACCAGATACAGGCAGAAGCTGTGAATGGTGGTGATCAGCGCCTGATGCACCAGCACCGCCTGCCGCTGCAGATGAGCGTCCTGAGGTTGCCGCTCCAGCTCCCGCTCGATAGCCTGGCCAATTCTCTCCCGCATCCCCGCCGCCGCGCTGTTGGTAAAGGTAACCACCAGCAGCCGGTCAATGTCCAGTGGATGCTCCCGGTCAGTGATCCTCCTGATAATGCGCTCCACCAGCACAGCTGTTTTGCCGCTGCCCGCCGCCGCGGACACCAGAATATTCTTATTCTCCGTCTCGATCACCCGCCGCTGATCCGAGGTATATGTCACGCTCATGTCTCCTCCTGCAGGATTTCCTGCATTTTTGCCAGTGCTTCCCCCTGGTCCATGACAGGAATCCTTCTTTTCTGACAGCCCGGCAGCTTTTCATCATAGCTGCAGCACCCTTTATAGGGACAGTAAGTGCAGCCCTCCTCCGCTCCCTGCTGATAAGGGCTTGCCTCAATATGGCCCTCCTGAATCTGCCGTCCCAGCTCATCAATCTTGTACTCGGAATACCGCTCCATCAAAAGCATCTCCTCCTCCGTGCAGGCCTTTGAGCCCCTGGCAGCCTGTCCGTCCTTATTGCGGGTGAAGGGAATCACGTCGGAGGTCTTTTCAAAGGTATGATCCAGAAGCTCCACCGCCTGAGGTGAATCACTCAGAATTCCCCTGGAACGCTGCTCTCTTAAGCGAAGCACAGGCAGCTCGTCCAGATTTTCGGCTCCCTCCATATCCACCACCGGGTCCGCCACCCGATAATAAAACATGGCCGCCGGGCGCACCCTTTTGTCCGGATTTCGGGCGGCCAGCTGTTTCGACGCCATGTCCAGATAGACCGTCAGCTGCAGCTGCAGCCCGGCGTACAGGCTGTCCACCGAAAACTGCTCATTGCCGGATTTGTAGTCGATGACCTTCACATAAACCTCCTGCTCCCGCTCCGCGACGTCCACCCGGTCAATACGCCCCTCCAGGCGCATGAACAGCTCCCGGGAGGGATTCCACTGACAGTCCACCGAAAATGGCAGCTCCAGCCCGTAGGTTTCAAAGCCCCCGGCCTGCATATGCTTTTGCAGCACATCCACCGTGCGCCGCAGAATCCGACCGGCGCGCTTTAAGGCGTAGCCGTTTCTGGCCTTGTCCAGAATCAGCTCATCCCCGTAGAGCGTCCGGATTTCCTCCAGCCTCCCGCTCAGCTTTTCCTCCGCGAAATCCGCCGGGAAGCTCTGCCAGTCATAGCCCGCCTCCATCAAATCTCTCCCAAAGCCCGCCAGCACATCGTGAAAAATATTGCCAAGGTCCACGCTCTCCAGCGTGTATTCCTTCGGCTCCCTGAGCCGCAGGCCGTATTTCAGGAAATGCGCGTAGGGACAGGCCGCGAAATTCTCCAGTCGGCTGACACTGCCGTAGAGCACGCTTCCATACAGCTCCCGCGCGGTTTGAGAAGAGATTTTTTCCTTCCCTCCCTGCCGGAACGCTCCCTCTATGTAGGAAGTGACGCCTGTGTCACCGTAATATTTCCTGAATAGTGTCAACAATTCCAACAATTTGTCCGTGTCAGCTTCCGAAAGTCCGCCCTGCACGTATCTTTGCAAAAGCTCCGCCGTCCTCTGAGGCAGCTCGCCCATATGCTCCGGCCTCTCCTCTCCCGCCGGCCTTGCCGCAAGCCCCGGAAACAGCTTCCGCACCGTATGGATAAAATAGGATGGCCGCAGCTCCTTCAGCTCATTGTCCAGGAGAGAATAAAACAGATAGAGCTCCTGGCTGGGGCTGGTCAGCTGCTGATACAGATAAAAACGCTGGCGGAATTGCAGCTGTCTGCGGCCGGGCGCCAGCTCCACGCCCCGGCTCAGCAGATATTCCCTGTCCAGATCGGAGAGCATGCCGCCTCTGCTTCCGCTTCCCGGAATATTCACGTCATTGACGCCCAGCACCAGAAGCACCTTCACCTGAGGCAGCCTGGTGCGCTCCAGATCGCCCACCAGCACCTGGTCCAGCCTGGCGGGGATCACGCCTACCCGCAGCTCCTCAAAGCCCGCCCGCAGAATCCGCGCGGTCTCTGAAAAGTCCAGCTTCTCCTCCCCCATCAGGGCCGCCATCTGGTCAAACAGCCCCATCAGCTTACTGTAGGCCTGCCGATATTCCCTGGCTCTGACCAGGTCGCCCTGAAGCTCAAACTCCTCCTCCATGGCCTGCAGCTTCTCCTCCGCTTTGGCAAGCGAAAGAAATTCATAAAGCGCCGTCATCTGGGCAAGCACCGCAGCCTGCCGATCCCCGACAATCTGAAGCAAGGGTGCAAGCTCCGCCAACAGCCGCTCCCGCAGCTCGTTGACCCTCACCAGATCAAAGCGGCTACCCAGCCTAGTAAAGGGTCTCTCCCAGGCGCGCCTTCCCCGGATTCCCGCCTGATTCAGATATAATTCCAGCAGATCAGCCTCCTCTCTGCCAACGTCGGACAGCCCGCTTCTGAGATAGCGAAGCACCGCCGGGAAGGAAAAATCCTTTTCCAGAATTTCCAGAAGACCTTGCATAAATTCCAGCAGCGGGTTGGACATCAGCCCCGCGGTGGCGTCCACAAAGCAGGGAATGTCCATCTGCGCGAAGGCTTCCTGCAAATGACGGCTGTAGGTATCCAGACCAGCGCAGATCACCGCCGTATCCCGGTATTTCAGCTCCCGCTCCCGGACCAGCCTGTGCAGCAGAATGGCCGCCTGGCGGCTCTCCTGTGCCGGGCTGGAGGCGTATCTGATCTGAATACGCCGGCATTCCTGCCCATAAACGGCATTGTCATACCGGAACAGATGGCGCTCCAGAAAGGCGAGCTCTGTCTGGGGTGGCTCCGCCTGAAACCGCTTCCCGCTTTCGCAAAAATAATACGGCTCCGTCTTCACCCCCGCGGCCTCCGCCAGCTTCTCCAGTTCCCGGATGGTCTTCGCCGAGGTATAAAAAAGCTGCTGCTCGGCCGTCACCCCCACCGGGTCGCAGTCCATGGTCAGGGCCACATAGCACTGGGACGACAACAGCATAATTTTCTGCACCAGAGGCAGCTGCACCGGCGTGAAGCCCGTGAAGCCGTCAAACGCCACCACGCTGCCCCGGATGATTCCGGACTCTCCCAGTCTGCGGGTAAGCTCCGGGTAAACGCTCTCCCCGGTGCGGTATTTATTTTCCATCTCATGTAAAAAAGCGCCATACAGCTTCTGAATATCCGCAAGCCTTGCCTGTAAGCCCCTGCGC
>JAJQCU010000085.1 GCA_021202575.1 Lachnospiraceae bacterium | reverse complement strand
GATGGGCTATATCAGTATTCCCTGCCTGGATCTGACCCTGCCGATCCATCATGGCAAGGACAGCGAAGTGCTCGAAAAGTCCGTCTGCAACCTTGCGGGTTCCTCTCTGCCGATTGGCGGCGCCTCCACCCATTCCGTGCTGACCGGACATACAGGCTTAAGCAGCACCAGGCTGTTTACTGACCTGACCCAGATGGAGATCGGCGATATATTTATTCTCACGGTTCTGGATGAGAAGCTTGCCTACGAGGTGGATCAGATTCTGGTGGTGGAGCCGAATGACGTCTCCGCCCTGCAGATTGAGAGCGGGATGGATTACTGTACGCTGGTCACCTGCACGCCATACGGGGTCAACACGCACCGGCTGCTGGTCAGAGGCGTCAGAACGGAGTATGAGGAGGAATATGAAGAGCCCGGAACGGTTTTAGTGAAAACCGGTGAGAGCCGGTGGATGAGCGAATATGTCAGGGCGCTGGCAGTCTCTCTGGCGGTTCTGATTGTTGCTCTGTTTGCGATCCTTGCCGTGAGAGCGCGGCGCGGCAGGAGGAGCCATGGGTAGGCTGAGAGTGGGAGCCGGGATTCTGATCATGCTGGCCGGTGTGGGAATCTATGCCTGTCCCATGGTCAGGCAGTGGCGGTTTGACAGGCAGGTCAGGGCTGTGATCCGGGCTTTCGAGGAGAGATACCAGAGGGAAGCTGATGACTCCGATGCGGCTTCCGCAGCTTCTGACGCAGGTGCCGTTGGTACAAATCTCGGGAACTTCATGATGGATGCCGGAGATACGGGACCTGATGGACAAGGGGAAAGTACTGCCTCCGATGCGGAAAATGACAGTGACAGCGCCGCCGGAGAGAGTGACTTGTCCGCCCTCTACGCGGCGATGCTGGAATACAATGAGAATCTGCTTCAGAACGGGCAGAATCTGACGGACGCCTGGAGCTACCAGCAGGAGCCGATCAACCTGAGAGACTGGCATATAGATGACAATATGGTCGGCTATATTGAGATTCCGGATATGGATGTGCTCCTGCCCCTGTATCTGGGGGCTTCCGCGGAGAACCTGGCGGCTGGGGCGGCGGTACTCTCCCAGACCAGCCTTCCTATTGGGGGAATTTCCTCCAACTGTGTCATCGCGGGGCACAGGGGATATGCGGGAATGGCATATTTCAGGGAGATTGAGTGTCTGACGGAAGGTAGCCTGATTTATATTGTCAATCCGTGGGAGACCCTGGTCTATCAGGTGACGGAGACGAGAGTCATTGACCCATGGGATATCGCGGCGGTTCTGATACAGGAGGGGAGGGACCTGGTGACGCTGATCACCTGCCATCCCTATCTTTCCAACGGTCTTTACCGCTATGTGGTGTACTGTGAGAGGACGGACGGGACAACGGACGAATCTGCGCGGGCGGAATACGGGAACGGGAAGGCGGACGCGGAGAGGACTGCTGAGGAAAAGCCGGAGTCTGAAACCGGGGAAATGCAGTGTGTGGATTCGGCTTTTGGACAGGAGACGGCGGATACGCGGCAAAATTCTGATGAAATTTCAGAGGACAGTCCGGCTTTGACTGCTGCCTCCTCTGTGGAGCTGATCCGGATGGAGAAAGCGCTGCGGATGCTTGTACCGGGGCTTATGGCAGCGTGTATCGTCATTCTGCTTCTCCGTGGCAAATTCCGCAGGTAACTCTGTGGGTGAGGGCACCAGAAGAGCGTATCGTCGTACATCGAAGGGCGTCCTGCAAAGAAGAGAAAGCGGCTGTGAGCAGAAACAAAAAAATAAAAAACAATTCTCATGCGCTCTTGTCTTTTAAACCTCTTCCTGTTATACTTCTTTCCTGTGGCCGTTCATAGCGGCGGCCGCGTCAGAGGACGGCTGTCATACCTTCTGGCATGACGCCGGGAAAACGAAGGAAAGGAGAGCTATGGAAAGAAGTATTTTTACCTCAGAGAGTGTAACCAAAGGGCATCCGGACAAGGTCTGTGACCAGATTTCGGACGGAATTCTGGATGCTGTTTTGGCGAAGGATCCAAATGCCCATATGGCCTGTGAGACCACGGCGATCACTGACGCTGTACATATTATGGGCGAGATCACTGCCGCCTGCGCGGCAGACTACGAGGCTGTGGCCAGAGAGGTGATACGCAGCATTGGCTATACCGTACCAGGCATAGGCTTTGATGCAGATACCTGCCAAATTCAGGTGGATATCCACGCTCAGTCCCCGGACATCGCGATGGGAGTGAACAGGGAGACTGAGGATGAGAGCGGCGCGGGCGACCAGGGGATTATGTTTGGATTTGCCTGCACGGAGACGGAGAGTCTCATGCCGCTGCCCATTGAACTGGCACACAGACTTACAAAGAGCCTGACCTTTGTCAGGGAGGAGGGCATTCTGCCTTATCTTCTGCCGGATGGAAAGGGTCAGGTGTCAGTGGAATATGACGAGGCAGGAAAGCCGGCATGCGTTACGGCGGTTGTGGTCTCAACCCAGCACAGGGATGGAATTGAGCTGGAAAGGCTGCGGGAGGATATCAGAAGAGAGGTTATCCTGCCTTCTGTTCCGGAGAAGCTGTTACATAAGAACACGAAGTTTTATATCAATCCCACAGGACGATTTGTCATCGGCGGACCCGCCGGGGATACCGGGCTGACAGGGAGGAAGGTCATTGTGGATACCTACGGCGGCTACGCCAGACATGGCGGCGGCTGTTTTTCCGGCAAGGATCCTTCAAAGGTGGACAGGTCCGCGGCCTACATGGCGCGATATATCGCCAAGAATGTGGTGGCGGCGGGACTGGCTGAAAGGTGTGAGGTGCAGTTAAGCTACGCGATCGGTGTGGCCGAGCCTGTCAGTGTGCTGGTGGATACCTTCGGCACCGGCAGAATTTCCAGTGGACGGATCAGCGAGCTGATCAGAAGAGATCTGGATCTGCGTCCGGCGGCAATCATCAGGAAGCTGGATTTAAGGCGGCCCATTTACAGCCGGACCGCGAGCTATGGGCATTTCGGCAGCAATACCGCCGATATGACCTGGGAGCAGACCGACCTGGCGCAAAGCTGGGCAAAGGAACTGTCATAAAGGAATATTTAAAAGCCGGACCTCTTATTTTTCAGAAGTCCGGCTTCGCTATCGTCTGTATTTAAATGAAACCGTCAGGGTTCCAGATCCTCTGTTGGAATTCCGAGGGACTGTAACCTGGCTTTTAAGATTTTCTCCTGGTATGCAAGCTTCCATCAGAAGAATAAAAATGAATTGCCTGTTGTGAAAGTCCGCCGGAGTGTGCTATACTGTCTCATGTATGGATGAAAACGGAAGGCACCTGGGATGAACACAAATTCACGGAAGCTGCGCGTAAGGCTGACACAACTTTATATCGATATGCGCCTGAGAAGGGTGAGCCGCCTGGACTGGATGAGGGACTCGGAGGAGATTGTTGGGAAGCTTTTGGAGGAGCCGGACACAGATATCAGCGCCCAGCTTTTCTATGTCCAGCTGGGTATTATGCGCCGGGACACGGAGTCGGTGGAGAATCTGCTGGATGAGTGCTCTGTCTGGCTGCTGGACTACAGCGACCGCTTCCCGCTGTGCCATGCCTATTATCTCTATCTGACTACGCTGCTGCAGGATGATCCGGACTATGATGAGAAAGCGGCCGGCAAGCTGAGGGAGCTTTCCGTAAAATATCCCGCCCTGTGGCAGATTTCCTGGTTTTATTATTATTTAAATAAGGAAAATATGGCGGACGCCGCCGAACAGTATCATTATCTGAAGGGCATGTTTATCCGGGGCTGCCGCAGTCCGCTTCTGTATCTGGAGGCGCGGTCTCTGATCGAAAGAAATCCGACCTTTGTCTATGAGACCTCAGAGTTTGAGGAGCATCTGCTGATTTTCATGCTGCGGCACACCGGAGTTTCCATTTCTCTGGCGAGGATTGTCTCGGAATATATGGCTACCCTGAATTTTTACAGGCCTCTGTATCTTCCGCTGCTGAAGGGGATGTACGAGGTGGCCCCGGGCAGGCTGCTGCTGGAGGCGATCTGCCGACAGGGTATTCTGGGAAGCCACAGGGAGCCCGGCATGACGGTCTGGTACCGGCGCGCCATCGATGAGGGGCTGAGCCAGAATGGCCTGTATGAAATCTATCTGGAGTCTCTTCCAGTGGAAAGCTGGCAGATGGACGGGGAGGAGCTGTCCGCCGACAGAGCGATTCCCATGACTGTGCTTCAGTATTTCGCCCACAGCTCGCCCACGGAGGAGGTGCGCTGCGCCTATTTGTACGCCCTTGTACATAAATACCGGGCCCGCTGGCTGGCCCTGTACAAAGAATATGAGCCGCTGATCCAGCCCTTTATGATGGAGCAGTTCAAGAAGGGGAAGGTTAACGCGGGTCTGTGCTATCTTTACAGTAATTTCCTGGTGTCTCCCATGCTTTCCCCCGATCAGGGAGAGCTTTTGGCGGATATCTGTTATTCCTGCCGTGTGGAGGGCCTGCCCCTGTCGGAGGGGACGGCCATTGTGGAGTACGAGGATTACTGGCAGGAGATCCGGGCCGGGATCAAAAAAGGAACGGCCATTTTGCCGCTGTATGGCAGCCGCTATGTGCTGTGGGCGGAGGATCATTTCGGCAGGCGTTATCCCTGTGAGGATGCCGTCATCACACCGATGATGGATCAGACCGGCTGGGCCGCCTGGCTGAATGACAATGCCGGTGAGTATGGTTTGTATCAGATGGCGTTGGCGGAGGAGACAAAGGACGAGGATCTGGGAAGCCTTTTGCCCGGCGTGCTTCATCTGTTTTCCGATCCTCTTGTGACAGAGGAATATAAGAAAGAATTTGCCGCCCGGATTGTTCCTGTCCTGGAAAAGGAAAAGCGGGGGGAAGAGATAGAAGGCGTCATGGCGCAGATCTTTGATGACAGCGATGACGGACAGGCGCAGGAGCTGTCCTTCTGGCAGTCTCTTTACCGGGAGGAAACCATCGGCGTTTGGGGTATGGAATATCTGATGGATCACTGGGACGCCACCCTGCTGGAAAAGGGGATTCTCTTTGCCAGAGCCCGGGCGCTTTCGGCTGATACCTCCGATTTCGCGGGCCGCCTGATTGGCCAGATGACGCAGGAGCAGTATATTCTGACCAATGTGGAGGAAATTCTGGCGGCGTATGAGGGGGACGATGCCTCCCTGTTGTCCGAATTCCTGGAGTTTTCCGGCCTTCAGGGCTGTCTGAAAAAGGAATCCATAGGCCCGGTGCAGCTTTCCCTGATTACGGATCTGGCGCGGGAAACGGAGTTTAGTCCGGCGGTGCGCGTCAATTTCCTGGAAAGTATTCTGCGTGCTGGTCTGGGGAGACAGAAGGAAGAGGTGCTTTCGCTTGCCGGTTCCTGGCTGGAGAAATTTTACAGGGACGGAGTGTACCTTTCCTGGTTTAAATCCCTTCATACCCTTTATGAAGCGATTCTGGAGAAGGAGGCTTATCAGGTTCTGGAATACCGGGGGCTGGCCGACGGCCCTGTCTGGGTGCGCTGTCGGCTGCTTCAGGGGATAGAGCGGGAGGCGGAAAAGGAAGAGTCCTTCCCCATGGAAAAAATCTGCGAGGGCCTGTATGCCTGTCAGTTTTTACTCTTTTTTAATGAAAGGCTTCAGTATGAGGTGTACACTCTGGACGGCAGCGAGGAAGTGCTGTTAAAGCAGGGCGTGGAGCAGGGAGGCGCGGATTTTGAGGGACAGGGAAGCCGCTTCGGCCGCATCAATCAGATGCTGGCTGAGCGGGAGAAGCGGGAGAACGAAAAGCTGTACCACGCGTTGGAGGATTACTTTAAGATGGATGCCCTGACCGGGCTTTTTTGGCCGAAGTAACCGAGGGGACTATGTTCGAGAAACCGGAATTTATCGACAGGATTAACAGAGAAAACCGGGGCGGCGGCCTGCTGCTGGGCATTGACCTCGGCAGAAGCTATGCCCAGATCAGCCTGTGCCCGGGGGAGGGGCTTTCCCCTGTGTCTGTGAAGAGCAGGCCCAAAGGGGAGATCTATGCCTTCCCGGCGCTTCTGGCGCTGTACCGCAACCGTTACTACGCGGGATATGACGCCGAGACCATTGTCCAGCTGCCGGAGGCCGTCAGCTTTGAGAATGTATTTGCCCTGGCGATGGAACAGGATGTGGTGACCGCCGGGGGGCGCAGCTATGAGACCTGGGAGCTTCTGCATCATTTTCTGCGGCTGTCCCTGCAGCTGGCGCAGGGATATGGCCGGGCGGACAGGGCCGGGGCGGTAATGTTTACCACGTATCTGCCTCAGGATCCGGTGAAGCAGGAGAGAGCCTACAAGATTCTGGCCCGCGCAACCGCACAGTTATTTTCCAAAAAGACCAGAATGTACCTGCAGTCCCGTCAGGAAAGCCTTTTTCACTTCTTTTTAAACGATCAGGAGAAGCTCTGGAGAGGCGGCGCGCGGATTTTTGAGTATCAGAAAGAGGGCATGACCGGCTGGTACTGCACAGTGGAGGGCAATACCGCCCCCTGGTCCGTGCATTTTACGGAGCTTGCGCCGGAGAGGATGCCGAAGCTTCCGCCGCTGGAGGAGAGGACTCAATACAGTCAGGAGCTGGACGGGGCTTTTTACGGAATTTTAAGGAAGCTGGAGGAAAAGCACTACAGCCTGACCTGGCTTTTGGGCGACCGCTTCAAGGGGGACTGGGCGGTCCAGTCTCTGGATATCCTGCTGGACAACGGCAGGGTTTTTCAGGGCAATAACGTATACAGCCAGGGCGCCTGCCTGACTCTGATTCAGATGGAGGACGGGGAGGAGGAGGCCAGCGATTATCTGCTGCTGAACGACACGGATATCCGGTATCATATCGGGCTGAACTGCCGCAGGCAGGGGCTTTTGACGGAGAATCTGGCGGAGGAGTATGTGTCTGTCTTTCAGGCGGGGACCCATGTGGGCCGCTGCCATGACC
>JAJQCU010000191.1 GCA_021202575.1 Lachnospiraceae bacterium | reverse complement strand
ACCGAGGACAGCGACGGCATGCTGGTGATGATCGGCACCCTGATTGAGAAGGGCTATGCCTACGTGGCCGGGGATGGGACTGTTTATTTCCGGACCAGATTGTTTAAGGATTATGGCAAGCTATCTCACAAGAATCTGGACGATCTGCAGGGCGGTATGAGATCGCTTCTGGTATCCGGGGAGGATCAGAAGGAGGATCCGCTGGATTTCGTGCTCTGGAAGCCCAGAAAGGAGGGCGAGCCCTACTGGGAGTCCCCCTGGTGCGAGGGCCGTCCGGGCTGGCACATTGAGTGCTCCGTCATGAGCAAAAAATATCTGGGGGAGCAGATTGACATTCACGCCGGGGGCGAGGATCTGATTTTCCCTCATCATGAAAATGAGATCGCCCAGTCGGAGGCCGCCAACGGCAGGGAATTTGCCCACTACTGGATGCACAACGGCTTTTTAAATATTGACAATAAAAAAATGAGCAAATCGGAGGGCAATTTTTTCACCGTCCGTGAGATCGGGGAGCAGTATGACCTTCAGGTGCTGCGGTTTTTCATGCTCTCCGCCCATTACAGAAGTCCGCTGAATTTTTCCAGGGAGCTGATGGAAGCGGCCAAAAACGGCCTGGAGCGCATCCGCACCTGCGCGCAGAATTTAAAGTTCCTTTCAGAAAATAATAAGGCACAGGAGCTGGCCGGGGAGGAAAAGGAAAATCTGGTCAAAGCGCAGGCCTTTGTGGATAAATTTAACGACGCCATGGACGACGACTTTAATACCGCGGACGCTCTTTCGGCTGTTTTTGAGCTGGTGAAATTTGCCAACAGCACGGCCGGTGAGGAATCCTCCAGGGCATACGCGAAAGCGCTTCTGGACATCCTGCTGACGCTGACGGATGTGTGCGGACTGATCGTTTTGAAAGAGGAAGAGCTTCTGGATGGAGACATTGAGGCAAAGATCGCACAGAGGCAGGCGGCCAGAAAGGCAAAGGATTTCGCCAGGGCGGACGCGATCCGTAAGGAGCTTCTGGATCAGGGCATTATTCTGGAGGATACCAGAGAGGGCGTAAAGTGGAGAAGGGCGTAGAGGGGCGGCTGGACTTTTCGGCGGAGAATGAACCGGCAAAGCGGCTGGACTTTGCAGCGGAGAATGGATCGGTAAAGGGGCTGGACTTTGCAGCGGAGAATGGATCGGTAAAGGGGCTGGATTTTGCGGCGGAGAATGAACCGGCAAAACGGCTGGACTTTCCAACCATTATGGATGAATTCTCTCTGGAATGCCCGGACGCCGCGGGCTATTCCTCCCTTGCCCTTGCCTATATCGGCGACTGCGTTTACGATCTGGTGATCCGCACCCTGGTGGTGGGGCAAAATCATACCAGCGTCAACGACCTTCATCATAAGACCATTCATTTTGTGAAGGCGGAGAGTCAGGCTGACGCGGCGGACGCGCTGGTGGAATACCTGACCCCTGAGGAGGCGGATATTTACCGCAGAGCCCGCAACGCCAAATCCAACACGAAGGCCAAGAACGCTTCCATTGTGGCTTACCGCAAGGCCACCGGGCTGGAGGCGGTGATCGGCTATCTATATATTCAGAATAAGACGGACAGAATCCTGGAGCTGATGAGCCTTGCGTTAGGATCTGCCGGGAGATAAAGAGATATTATGTACAGATGGTGCTTCCCGTATTCGTCAGTGCGGGATGGGCATATGATTTCGCGGCAGCTTCTGAAAAGCGGCCGGGATGCATGAAGGAAAATATATGGAAAAAAAGGAATTTACCATCGAGGGCAGAAATGCCGTCATCGAGGCCTTCCGGGGAGGAAAGCCCATCGATAAGCTGTATATTCTGGACGGCTGTCAGGACGGGCCTGTTTCTACGATTAAGAGGGAAGCCAGAAAACGGGACGTGCAGATCAAATACGTGGAAAAGGAGCGCTTGGATCAGCTTTCGCAGACAGAAAAGCATCAGGGTGTGATCGCGGTCGCGGCGGCATACGAGTACGCCCGGATGGAAGATATTTTTGAGCTGGCGCAAAAGAAGGGGGAGCCGCCCTTTGTCATTGTGCTGGATAATCTGGAGGATCCCCACAATCTGGGAGCGATCCTGCGTACCGCCAATCTGGCCGGAGCCCACGGCCTGATTATTCCCAAAAACAGGGCGGTGGGACTGACTGCCGCGGTGGCGCGCACCTCCGCGGGGGCCATCAATTATACGCCGGTGGTGAAGGTGACCAACCTGGCGCAGACCATCGAGGAGCTGAAAAAGAGAGGGCTGTGGTTTGTCTGCGCGGATATGGGCGGAACTCTGATGTATGACCTCGACCTGACAGGACCCATCGGCCTGGTCATCGGGAACGAAGGGGAGGGCGTAGGCCGTCTGGTGCGGGAGCACTGCGATATGACGGCGGCCATTCCCATGAAGGGGGATATCGATTCTCTGAACGCCTCCGTAGCCGCGGGTGTGCTCTCCTATGAGATCGTGCGCCAGAGGCTTTTGGGAAAATAAACATGTGGGAAAATTATCGGGAACTTTCGGACGAGGCCCTGATTGAAAAATACAGGGCGGGAGATCCTCGGGTGGCGGATTTTCTGATGAATAAATACAAGAATATGGTCAGAAGCCAGGCGAAGGATCTGTACATGCCGGGGGCGGACAGTGAGGATCTGCTGCAGGAGGGAATGATCGGGCTGTTCAAGGCAATCCGGGATTTCAAACCGGAACAGGGAGCGGCA
Organism: Lachnospiraceae bacterium; assembly: GCA_021202575.1. GTDB lineage: Bacteria > Bacillota > Clostridia > Lachnospirales > Lachnospiraceae > RGIG6307. The sequence goes on along the minus strand of JAJQCU010000191.1, from coordinate 4,257 downwards.
TTTTTCACCTTCGCGTATCTTTGCGTTTCCCGCCAGATGCTGACAGCCGTCAGGGCGTCGGCCAGGGAGAAGCATGAACCCCTGAACAATTATATTTCCCTGACCGGGCAGGATGATTCCGCCTCGCCCGGAGGGAAGGAAGCGATTCTCGGAGGGGAGGACAGAGTGAATCCCGAGCAGCTTTTGCTGGAAAGGGAGAATATGGAACAGCTGGAGGCGGTGCTCACGCAGAAGCTCAGCGCCATGGAGAAGGAGGTGCTGGATCTTTACGTGTCGGGCCTGTCCCAGAGGGAGATTGCCGGCCGGCTTGGACGAAAGGAAAAGTCGGTGGACAATGCGCTGCGGCGGGTGCGCACCAAGCTTCGCGGGACTCTGCAGCATTCCACGAAGGAATTGTGACGAAATAATATGCACAGACTGTGTTTCACACGTTGGCCAGGCTTCCCATGTCAGCCAGTGCTTCATACGTTGGTCAGGCTTCACATGTCAGCTGGTGCGGGGCCGGCATATCATTTCGCTGCAGTTCCAAAGAGAGGATAGTCTATGAATTACAGCAAGAAGGGACTGAAAAAAAATCAGAAGGACCTCAACGCAAAGGCGCCGAAAATGGTGCATAAGCTGCTTGTCACTCTGGCGGGGGCTCTCTGCGTCTGTATACTGGGTGCCGTGATCGTGGCGGTATCGGCGGTCATCGGCGTTTTTGACGCCTGTATTGATACGGCTCCGGACATCAGCGCGTCGGATGTGATCGCCAGCGGGCAGTCCAGCTTTGTATATGACAATCAGGGCAATCAGATCGCCAAGCTGGTGGCCAGCAATTCCAACCGGATTTCCGTCACCATTGACGAGGTGCCGGAGGATTTGCAGCATGCCTTTGTAGCTATTGAGGACAGCCGGTTCTATGAGCATAACGGCGTCGACGTGATCGGAATCATCCGCGCGACCATCACCGGCATACGAAACGGGTTTGATTTTACCTCCGGCGCCAGCACCATCACCCAACAGCTGATCAAAAATACAGTGTTTGAGGATTTCGTCAATGAATCTACGCAGGAGAGCATCACCAGGAAAATCCAGGAAATCTATCTGGCCATTCAGCTGTCAAACGAGCTTTCCAAGGACGAGGTCCTGATCCGCTATATGAACACCATCAACCTGGGGCAGAACTGCCTGGGCGTTCAGTCCGCGGCCTTGCGTTATTTTAATAAGGATGTATCTGAGCTGACTCTGTCCGAGTGCGCGGTGATCGCCGCCATCACCAAGAATCCGGAGGGCTATAACCCCATCAAGAATCCGGAGGCCAACGCCGAGCGGCGGGAGGATGTGCTGGATGCCATGCTGGAGGAGGGCTACATCACTCAGGCGGAGTATGACGAAGCCATGGCGGACGACCCCTATTCCAGAATTCAGGCGGTCAATGAGATTTATGCGTCGGACGATGATGTGACCACTTATTTCGTGGACGCGGTGACGGACCAGGTTTATGACGACCTGCTGGAGGCGGGCTATACGGAGTCCCAGGCCTACAATCTGCTTTACAGCGGCGGCATCACTATCAATTCCACTATGGATCCGGACATTCAGGCCATTGTGGATGAGGTGGTTTTGGATGAGAGCAATTATCCCAGGACCTATTATCAGCTGGAGTACGCCCTCAGCGTGACCAGAGCCAACGGCGATGTGGAGCACTTCAGCACGGAGATGATGGAGAGCTATCTGGAGGAGATCAGCTACAGCGACAACAGCTACGATACCAGATCCTCCATGCTCTTTACCAGCGAGGAGGCGGCTCAGGAGGCCATCGACCTGTATCAGGCGTATGTCATGGAGGAGGGGGATGAGGTGCTGGCTGAGTCCATCACGCTGACTTTAGAGCCTCAGACCTCTGTCTGCATCATCGACCAGAGCACCGGCTATGTGGTGGCCCTGCGCGGCGGCCGCGGGGAGAAGACGGTCAGCAAGGCCTTCAACCGGGCCACGGAGGCGACCCGCCAGCCGGGCTCCACTTTTAAGGTACTGGCGGCCTACGCGCCGGCCATCGATCTGGGGATGACTCTGGCGGACGTACAGTATGACGCGCCCTTTGCCTACACCAACGCGGGGAATGATGAGGACAACCGCCTGGTGTCCAACTGGTGGACCGGTTACAGAGGCTTCAAGAATTACCGCTATGGCATTCAGTGGTCCGCCAATGTGGTCACTGTCAAGCTTCTGACGATCCTGACTCCCAGAATGGGCATGAATTATCTGCTGAACTTTGGCTTTACCACGCTGATTTCCGAGACCGATGAGAACGGAAATACGGACGTGACCCAGTCCCTGTGTCTGGGCGGCATCACCAACGGTGTGACCAACCTGGAGCTGACCGCCGCATATGCCTCCATCGCCAACGGCGGCACTTATATTGAGCCGACCCTGTACACCACGGTGCTGGACAGCGAAGGAAACGTGATCCTGGACAGGACAAACGGCGAGACCAACCAGGTGATACAGGAGAGCACCGCATGGCTGTTAATCGACGCCATGAGAGACTGCGCCAGCAGCGGAACCGGCGCCAGAGCCAACTTCTCCGGCATGGATGTGGCGGTGAAGACAGGTACCACCACGGCCAACCTGGATGTGTGGGTCACCGGCTTTACCTCTTATTATACCTGCAGCGTCTGGCTTGGCTTTGACCAGAATAATAAATACGGAGGCTTAAGCTCCGATGAGACGAAGGCGCATCTGAATATCTGGAGACAGATCATGTCCGCCATCCATGAGGACCTGGAGTATGAGGAGATCATGGAGATGCCGGACAACATCATAGAGGTGGAGGTGTGCGCCACCTCCGGCAAGCTGCCCATCGATGGCGTGTGCGACGGTGTGGTATACACGGAATACTTTGTGGAGGGGACAGAACCCACGGAAAACTGTGACGTCCACTATGTGCGCTGGGTCTGCGATGAGGACGGCCTGCCGGCCACGGAATACTGCCCCAGCGCCACCTACGGCATCTGCGAGGTGCTGCCGCTGCAGGATGAAGCCCTCTGGGAAGGCATCGAGGCCGCGGGAGAATCCATCGGCGGCGAGATCAACTACTGCCACCACACCTACGAATATATGATGGAAACCTACGGAACGGCGGAGGTGACCCATGAGATCACCGTGACGGAGAGCACGGAGGGAACGGAAAGTACGGAGACGTATGAGGATACGTACAGCGATACTGGGGAATAATGTGAAAACGGCTTTTGGCCGGTCACGATAAAATCAATTCTGTAAAGAGAAGGCCCGTCTGATTGCATCAAACTGTAATCAGACGGGTCTTTTTATGCGCAAAAACATTATGAAGGATTTTTTTTCCACCTTCCGGAGCCGGTTTCTATGGTAGAATATTAACCATGCGCGGGCGAAAAAGCGGGACAGCCTTCTGCACGAAAATATTTTACGGAGGAAAAGAAAATGACGGATGAGAGAAACAGAATGGACGGACAGAACACGATGAACGAAGGACACGCGGGGGCGGACGCCAAATGCGTGGTAAAGGATGGGAATAAGGCGGGTATCCCGGGCGTAGGGGAGGCCATGGTGATCACAGAGGGATCCATTGAGGAATATCTCCTCTGGCTGAAGGGCGAGGAGCGGGCGTCAAGCACCATTAAAAAATACAACCGTGACCTGCAGAACCTGTTTGGGTGGATGGAATCCCGCCCCCTAACAAAGATACTGGCGGCGGAGTGGAAGGAAAGCCTGCAGACTGGCTTCGCGGCCACCAGCGTCAATTCCATGCTGGCGGCGGCCAACGGCTTCTTCAAATGGATGGGCTGGCGGGGGCTGGGCGTGAAATCCCTCAAAATCCAGAGGAAGACGTTCTGCGGCAAGAATAAGGAGCTGAGCAGGGAGGAATATAATAAGCTGGTCGCGGAGGCAGAAAAAATGGGAAATTTCCGCCTCGCCATGCTGCTTGAGACCCTCTGCGGCATGGGGCTGAGGGTGTCGGAGGTAAAATACATCACCGTGGCGGCGGCCCGGATGGGCCAGGCGGAAATTAAGATGAAGGGGAAGGTCCGCACTGTCCTGATCCACGTAAAGCTCGCCCGCAAGCTCTTGAAATACGCCAAAAAGAATGGGATCGAGTCCGGAGAAATCTTCATCACCAGAAGCGGCAGGAGCCTGTCCCGCAGCCAGATCTGGAGGGAGATGAAGAGGCTGGCCGGGATCGCGGGTGTGGACCCGGAGAAGGTCTTCCCCCACAACCTCCGCCACCTCTTTGCC
>JAJQCU010000252.1:1952-7006 GCA_021202575.1 Lachnospiraceae bacterium | reverse complement strand
AAAGGGATCTGAAAGAAAAGCCAAAGGCGAGCAGATCAGGAATGAAAAAAATACCCGATATTAAAATTCAAAGCCAGGAATAAGATATAAGAACAGATGTTAGAAATTCCGAAGAAAGTTTCATATTAAGAACGAAAAATTTGATATCAGACTATTGAGAAAATTGAATAACTGTAACTGCAAACCATTGAAATATATCAGAGGTGCAGACCAATGAAAATCTAAACTGACATTCATAATCCGCAGAAAGAGAGGTTGCAATCCAATGGGAGCAATTCATTAGAAGCGGCTATTCCGAAGAAATAACAAGGGAATAGCCGCTATCACTTTGCCCGGATTTTCTGCATTCTCTCAATTCTTCTCTCCCCGGTTTCTGACCATATACAGTAAATGAACATATCCGCTGACACCGGCGTCATCCTTATAGTGAACGCCGGATTCCTTTTGTTGTTCACCAAAAAAGCACCCCCTTAAGAGGTGCTTTTCTTTATGCTGCTTTTCAGGATGGGGACAGCAAAATCCCTGCTCTGCCTTTTTTACAGAAGGTGTCTTACGCCACGTCCTCAAACTGGCTGTTGTACAGCTCCGCGTAGAAGCCGCCCTTTGCGAGCAGCTCCTCGTGATTGCCCTGCTCCACAATGTCGCCGTCCCGGACAACCAGGATGATATCGGCATTCTTGATGGTGGAGAGCCGGTGCGCAATGACGAAGCTGGTGCGGTTGTTGGTCAGCTGGTCCATGGCGCGCTGCGTCAGAATCTCGGTACGGGTATCCACGCTGGAGGTTGCCTCATCCAATATCAGCATCGGGCTGTTCTGTATCATGGCGCGGGCGATGGTCATCAGCTGCTTCTGGCCTGCAGAGATTGCTGTGTTGTCGCTTAAAACCGTATCATAGCCATGCGGCAACGCCTTGATGAAGTTATGGATGCCGCAGGCCTTGCAGGCGTCGGTCATCTGTTTCTCCGTCACATTCTGCGTATTGTACAGAAGGTTCTCGCGGACGGTACCCTCAAACAGCCAGGTATCCTGCAGCACCATGCCGAACTGGTCATGGACATTCTCTCTCGGAATATCCTTCGTCGGTACGCCGTCGATCAGGATTTCGCCGCCGGTCGGCTCAAAGAAGCGCATCAGCAGATTGACCATGGTCGTCTTGCCGGCGCCGGTAGGTCCGACGATGGCCACCTTCTGCCCGGGCTTTACCTTCGCGGAGAAGTCGTGGATGATTTCCTTTTCCGGCGCATTCGGGTAAGCGAATTTCACATGCTTAAATTCCACCTCGCCCTTTACATCCGTAATGCGCTTTGTCTTCGCGGACTCATCCTCCAACTCTTCCTCACCCAGGAACTCAAACACACGCTCCGCGGCCGCGGCGCAGGACTGGATCTGGGTCATCGCCTGAGAAACCTGGCGCAGGGGCTGCTCGAACAGTCTCGTATAAATCAGGAAGGCGGTAATCACACCAAAAGTAATCCTGCCGTTGATAATCTGGGACGCACCCACCACACAGACTCCCACATCGCCCAGGGTGCCGACACAGGTCATCAGAGGCTGCATCAGGCCGGAGAGGAACTGGGACTTGAAGTTCGCGTCCTTCACCGCCGCGTTTAACTTATCAAACTCGCCCTTGACTTCCTCCTCCGCGTTCGTGATCCGGATGATGTCATGGCCGTTGTACATTTCCTCGATATAGCCGTTTAGGTTGCCCAGGTTTCTCTGCCTTGCCGTGAAATACTTCTGGGAGTGCGACATGATCACCACCATGAAAACAAGGCCCAGGATGGTCGTCACCACGGTCGTCGTCGCGAGCACCCAGTCGGTATAGTACATCATAATCAGGCAGCCGATAAACTGCGCAATCGATGTCACCAGGCTTGCCAGGCTATTGCTCATGGCCTGGGAAACCGTATCCACATCGTTGGTCATTCTGGAGAGGACGTCGCCCGCCGCGCTGCCGTTGAAATATTTTAACGGCAGGCGGTTAATCTTGGTGCTGATGTCCCCACGCATCCGCTTGGCGACTCCCTGCGTCACCGTCTGCATAATGAAATGCTGTAAAAAGTTGCAGACGGCGCTGGTGATATAGATTCCCAGCAACAGAAGCGTCACGCTTAAAATTCCATCCATATCGATGGTGCTGGTCAGCCCATCGTAAATATAATTGGTCAGGTTGCTGATCTGGTCCGGTCCGATGATCGTGCAGACCGCTCCCACGGCCGCGAAGACCAGCGCGATCACAATCCAGACCGCCTGATTGCTGCAATACGCAACCAGATTGCGGATCGCGGCGCCCATATCCTTCGCTTTTTCACCGCCGCCCATGCGGCCGCCTCCGGGGCCGCCTCTCATAGGTCCTCTTCCTCCCATAGGTCCTGGCATATTCAAACACCTCCTTTACGCGTTCGCCGCCAGCTCCTCAGAAGAAAGCTGCGACAGAGCGATTTCCTGATAAACAGGACAAGACTTCATCAGTTCGTCATGGGTTCCCATGCCCACAATAGCGCCGTCATCCAACACCACGATCTTATCCGCGTTACGGATGGTACCGATACGCTGCGCCACGATCAGGCATGTCATGTTTTTGCGCTCCTGCATCAGACGCTGGCGCAGAATGCGGTCTGTCTTATAATCCAGGGCGGAGAACGTGTCGTCCAGGATGAGGATCTCCGGCTTTCTGGCAAGGGCGCGGGCGATGGAGAGCCTCTGCTTCTGGCCGCCGGACACATTGGTGCCGCCCTGCGCGATCCGGGCGTCCAGGCCGCCGTCCATCTTGCTGACAAAGTCGGTGGCCTGCGCGATATCCAGCGCCTCCTCCACATCCCTGTCCGTCACCTCATGGCCGCAGTCGCCGAAGGAGATATTTCCCTTAATCGTGTCGGAGAAAAGCTGCGCTTTCTGCGGCACAAAGCCGACCTTATCGTAAAGGGTATTGAACGTATATTCCGTAATATTCCTGCCGTCCAGCCGGATTTCTCCGGAGGTCGCGTCGTACAGCCTCGCGGCCAGCTCCGCCAGCGTGGACTTGCCGGAACCGGTAGCGCCGATAAAAGCCACCGTCTCGCCCTTCTTCGCGGAGAAGGAAATATTTTTCAGGCAGTCCTCGGAGGCGTCCGGATAGCGGAAGGACACATTTTTAAATTCGATGGTGCCGGTCTGTGTTCCGGTCTTTTCAGAGCCTTCTGTCACCGCAACATCGGAATCAATCACTTCACTGATACGCTTTGCGGATACCTGGGCTCTCGGCAGCATCATGAAAATCATGAGCAGCATCACGAAGGACATAATCACGTACATGGCGTAGGAGCTGAAGGAAACCACATCGCCCAGCATTACGGAACGGTCGCTGATGGCCGCCGCCATGGCTGTCATATCCGTCGTGGGAATCTCAATATTATTGATCAGGATGGCGCCCACATAGTAAATTCCCAATGTCACGGCGCTCTGGACAAACATCATGATCGGGTTCAGGAACGCCATGCCTCTGCCGGTAAATAACTGGGTCCTCTTTAAGTTGTCATTGGCCGTCTCAAATTTATCTTCCTGGTACTTTTCCGCGTTGAACGCACGCACCACGCGGATACCGTTTAAGTTTTCCTCTGTAATCCGGTTCACATCGTCGATCTGTCTCTGGACGATGCGGAATTTCGGGATCATGATCGCCAGCAGGATAATCAGGGAAATCACCACAACCAATACTGCCGCCGCCACTACCGCGGACAGCTGCCAGCTCTTGCCGACAATCTTGATGATGGCCCAGATGGCCATGATCGGCGCGCGCAGCATCATCTGCAGCCCCATGGAGATGATCATCTGAATCTGAGTAATATCGTTGGTGGTACGGGTAATCAGGCTGGCGGTGGAGAATTTCTTGATGTCCCCGCTGCCGAAAGCCGTCACCTTATTGAATACCAGGCTACGGATATCGAAACTGAAATCCGCAGCGATCCGCGCCGCGAAAAAGCCCACGATCACTGTCAGGCCCGCACTGCAGAGCGCGCAGCCCAGCATTTTGAGTCCCGCGGACCAGTATTCTGACATTTCTGTCACCTCGCTGCTGATCAGCACCGTGATCGCAGCCGTATAGTCAGGCAGTTTCAGATCAAAATACACCTGACCGCAGACGAGGCACAGGCACAACAGCGCCAGCCATCTGTCCCGCGTCTTCATTTGTCTGAAAATGTGTAACATACAAACCCTCCTTCAAATCTCTTTCCTGCCCGTATCACGGGCAAACTCTGTTTACGAAAGCCGTCTGATCTCAGACAGACTGCTTGGGACTTTCGGCCGACAATTCCTTCCTGTCTGACATGAAGCCCTCCAGCATCCCGGTCAGCGCTTCGCAAAACGCATAGGTTTCCTCCCTGGATATCACATACTGATACTCGTCACTGATAATCTGGTGCAGGAACATCCGGTAATAGTCCCGGATGGTTTCCGCAAGCGTCAGATGATGCCTCTTAAGATACTCCTCATTGATGACCGTGGGCAGCATTCTCCGAAGCTGTTCCCCCACCAGGGACAGCGACAGCCTCCTGCAATACCCTTTCTCCGCAGCCTCCTCATAAAATTTCCGGAACCTGCCGATAAACTCTTCAATCGTCCGGATATGTTCCTGAAACAGGTCAGGGTACCCGTTTTTAAGATCCGACATGTATTTGCTGCCGGAAAACAGGGCGAGCGTAATCCCGATGCAATAGATTTCCGCCATCCCATCCAGCACACCGTCGATCCCGCTTTCCGTGGACAGCGGGGCCGCCATTCGCTCCGTTGTGAAGCGCTCCATTCCCCGCACAATATCCTCTTTACTCTTAAAATATTTATACAGCGTGGGTTTCCCGACGTGCAGGCGGCCGGCGATCTCATCCATAGAAATTCCGTCAAAGCCATATTTCAGATACAGAAACATGATCTTGCGTTTCAGATTTTCCTTTCTCTCCTCCGTCAGCGCCATCGGCATGGCAAAGCACCTCCTCTTTTCCTCAGTATCGCCGCGCGGGACTGCCCGAAAGTTTGCGCGCATGAAAAGAAGAATTCGGACAGATTAAAACTAATT
>JAJQCU010000252.1:0-1942 GCA_021202575.1 Lachnospiraceae bacterium | reverse complement strand
ATTATCCCTTTCGCGGTAAAAACGATTTTAGTCACATTCAGTTTCGATGTCAATAGGGTAAAAGGGAATTTAAGAAATGTTTTAGAGAATTTAGATTTGAATAAGAGAAGCTTTCAGGGTCAGAGATACATCCCCAATCCTGAAATTCCTGTTCATTTTATGATAAATATGGCAAAGGCATAAAACGCAGATCCCCCTCACTCCGCATGCAGATCCTTCGACATGGTGTCCAGATCCAGCCCATAGGACTCCATGAACAGTTCCATGAACAGTCCGACCTCCTCCAGATCCATCTCCATCAGCGTCCGGTAAGTGGACTCTTTGGCGGAAGCAAAGTCACGATTTCCGGTCTGTTCCTCCTCCACGCACTTGATATAGGCCGAGATCTTGTCCGCGGCTTTGAGTAATTTCAGTAAATAAGCATCCTCCGGCGCCGTCTCCTGATAGATAATATCCCGGTAGCTGTCCCACATTTCCTGAGGAAGCAGCTTCAGCAATGTCCCCTGCGCCTCCTTCTCCAGATCCTTATAATTATCACGGATGCCATCGTCATGATATTTCACGGGCGTCGGCAAATCGCCTGTGATGATCTCCGCCGCGTCATGGTACATGCCCAGAAGCGCAATCCTGTCTTCATTTAAATTCTTCCCCAGATAACGGTTTCCGATCACCGCCAGCGCGTGGGCGATCATCGCCACCTCCAGGCTGTGCTCCGCCAGGTTCTCCTCCCGTGTATTGCGCATCAGGCTCCAGCGGTTGATCAGCTTTAACCGCGCCATCATGCCGAAAAAGTGGTGTTTTTCCATTCTGTGGGTTCCTCCTTGATGTTCTCCTGAATATTTGCCTCATATTCGGGCCGGGTTTCTACACAGGTATCTTAACACACAGGTGGGAAAATTGCTATGGCTGCGAACACCTTTGACTGCAAACCTGATGGAACAAATTAACTTTTTATACAATTCATAATCACGCTGATCATCATCTCCTTCTCCTCCGGATTCGACTCCGCGATCATGATGGTCAGCGCCACGAGCGTATAATCCTCAATCGTCTTCTCCCCGTCCTCAAACAGCGCGCCGTTTTTGTCCAGAAAATACAGAAATATTGTGGCTGCGATCCTCTTATTTCCATCGGAGAAGCTGTGATTTTTCGTGACAAAATAAAGCAGATTGGCGGCCTTTTCCTCCAGTGTCGGATACAAATCCTTCCCGTCAAAGCTCTGATAAATCGCGCCGATACTGCCTTTGAAAGAATCATCCTTCTCATTGCCGAACAACTCACTCTCGTTTCCAAATTTCATGTGATTAATCAGTTCTCTGCATTCCTCATAGCTCAGCACATAAACTGCCTGGCTGCCCTTCGGGCGGGCCATGCTCTGATGATCGTAGGCATCCAGCAGATCCAGCGCCTGAGAGTACCTCTCCACCACGGATAAAACCTGCCTGGTGTCCAGATTGTCCTCCACCCGCTTCATCACCCGTATTACCTCGTTCAGCTGATTCATACGGTTATGATTGACGGCGTAGCCTTTGATTATGTATTGCTTTAATACGGAATTCGCCCAACGCCTGAATTCAACTCCCCGGTTTGATTTGACGCGATAGCCCACTGAAATTATGACATCCAATGTATAAAACGGTACTGGCTGTTTAACCCCGACAACACGCATTTTTTGCGTGTTGTTCTCTTTTTCAAGTTCAGCCTCTTCAAAAACGTTATTAATGTGTTTTCTGATTGTTTTTTCATCTCGGTCAAATAAAAGCGCCATCTGATTCGCACTAAGCCACACTGTCTCATGATCTACAGATACCGGCAGTGAAATACTTTTATCCCCTGTCTCAAATAATACAATTTCATTTCTCTCATCCATATAATTAGCTCCTCTTTCATTTTGTATTTGTCAAAAAATCTTCGTTGACAATCATACCACATTATTTTACTC
>JAJQCU010000149.1:600-7011 GCA_021202575.1 Lachnospiraceae bacterium | reverse complement strand
CTCCTGACTGATTATTTTATTCTCTACATACTGCGCAATTTTATCCCGTTTCTGATGCGCCTTTTGTTTTCTGCTGCCCTCATCCTTTTCTTTTGCAGTCTCAAAATATTTAAGAAGCCGGTCAAATCCTTTTTCACCGCTATATAAATCAGTAAGCAGAATGGATTCCATTGTGCCAAGCTGCGCCCCGTTTAAACCGAATTTCTCAAGACCGTTTTTTTCATCTGCGATATAAGCGCTGACCGCACGGTCGGTCAGGTTCATATAGTAGCCTTTTGCGGCGATTCTGATCGTCTTTTCTTCATCCTCATCCAGTTCTTGATTTCTGTTTTCTCTTATCCCGCGGGAAATCTCCACGTTCTTTTTCCGGGACAAAGACTCATAATGATCCAGAAACAGAACTCTTCCATAGCCCTCGTTCGTCCGTACACCAACGCCTTCATCCATAACTGCATGCAGTTTTTCTAACGGCACGCTTTCTCCCGGAAACACCAGTTTAAAAATACTCCCCGACTCGTACATCTTCACCGATGGCACCATTGCCTGCCAGGTCCGGTTATATCCTCTCACATCCACCACAGAAGTGGAACAGAACTGAATTTCAAGCTTGCCAAGTCCCAGTCTCTGAGCCAGAAGCCTCTCATCAATCCCCACATTTTCTCCCATCTCACTGATCATCGCAGTATTGGATAAAAGCACCATATACGCCAAATCCTGCACATCTCCCTGCACCGCCATAACGGTGTACGGCATCCTGTTCGTCCGTTCCAATTCCAGAATCCGGCACTTTCCATATCCATAAGAGCGGTTTCCGCCTAAAAACAGGCTGTCTGTCCCCTTCATGTATTCCAGAGAAGACAGGATTTTCTCGCAAAGGCCCTGTGAATCACGGACTGCAATATAAGCGGCAAAGCAGTATCCCGGCACAATATACTGGTTCCGGAACACATTCTTTTTCTCTCCGCCTTTTCCTTTATTGATCTTCATATCACTGCCCATTTCCAGATCTGTATAGAAAATGCAGCCATTCTCAGTATAGCAATATCTGCCCAGGGCGGCTCTCTTATTTCCAGCCGTTATCTCGCCGTTGATCAGCATATTCTCAATCGTCTTTGCCTGCGGGCCACTATCAGATTTATCCTCATAAAACCCTTTGAATGAAGGCACCATTTCCTTCTCATCGTCCATGACATACGCGTTCAAAAAGCTGACCTTCTCTGACAAAACAGCTGTTTTATACTGTTCAAACTCCCCGTTTCTGACAAGACTTCCGATGACGGTGCCGCGCATAGACGTGCCGGGGATATAGGAAAGCACGTCAACCTGACCGCTCTGACTGTTGCTGTCATCCGCTATTTTCAGCGGTTCCAGATTCTGGAACAAAATTCTGATATACTCTGTCATCCCTTCATTCCTCCGACAATCTCTATCCTAACCTTGCCAAATCCACGGTTTCTCATGGTGCCGACGTATTTGATCAGTCCCAACACCTCTTCTATCCACGCCGCATCACTCTCTTCATGCTCTACGGCTCCAACAAGCGTAATCCCCTCTTTGACGCATCTGGCGCTCCGCAGTGTGTTCTTCTGCGCGGCTCCTTCCTCATCTAACGCGGTAAATGTGCGCAGACATGTAAAAGCATCCAGTACATCATCCGAATTCTGCACGCTTTCTGTTACTCGCGTCCTTACCTTCTGAGGAATCACAAAATCATAAAACCGAAGCTTCCCAGGAAGATCTCTGTCATCTCCGGCACTCCCAAGTTTCTCGTCTGCATTCAGGTTCATTTCTGGTACCCAGGCCGCGAAATTTTCCATCTCCTCTCGGAAAATGCCCTTAAAAGTGCCGCCTTTATAATAAGGGAAGCCTTCTTTATCGCAGAGGACAGATACATCCTCCCCTCCCGGTATGCTTACCCCGTTTCCAAAGATTGTATCTGACAGAAGTGTCATCTTTAATGTTGATCTCATAACCCATCCTCCTGTACATCCAATGAAATAAAGGTATCCATCGCCTCGATAGCGTCAAACATAATCGATCTTGACACCTGATCGGCAGTTGTCACAAACAGCTCGCTCTTCTGCCTCTGCCCCGTGCCGATTCTGCTAAGATCCGCTTCCTGATATATTCCCATATAGCAGTCGCGAATCAGATCATCAATCAGGTTTGCTTTCAGGTAATTCTGCGCCGCCGTTTCTCCTTCCCGCAGATATGTTCGCAACTCCTTGATCTTTCCCCGTGCGTAATCTATTTTCCTGTCCTCAAAAGCCCGGATGATTTTTCTGAAATTTTGATAATCGCGGCAATGTTCCTTTTCCATATAATGGTCCGGTCCGCAGACCACATATGGCCTCATCTCCAGTCTTCTTGAATCGGTCGTTTCATATCTTTCGCGGATATTCCCAATATTATCCCCAAGCTCTCCAAATTCCAGATGCCAGTCGATAGCACAGATCATGGACGAGTCAGTGCCCTCCATATTTTTCGTGGAATTTGCCACAAACTTTTTCGCATTAGAACATAGTTCTTCCGCCAATTCATACGCCCTGTAGAACGGATATTTCTGGTGTACAATCGCTACGCCCGCGCAGGCAGCATAATTCTTTCCGTCAACGTGGTTTTCCTTAGCGCTCAGCAACTCCATGAAAATACGGGCACACTCTATTCCGATACGCCCCTCTGTCACAAAGCAGATATCATCACCTTCGGTTATTACACGTCGAACCGGAAAATAATACATCCCATTCTTCGCAACAGTAAGCTCCAGATCCCCGATCTTTCCTTCTTCGATCTGATCCGCAATCCTTTCGCACATTTCCCGGAAAGTATCCCGAAAATCGGTCGCAATCGCCTCACTAAATTCCTTCAGTGTCTTCCTGTACTGCTGCCAGGGTTCAGCGCCATGTGTCTCACGCAGTTCCTCCACACGCTTTCCCATAGCATTTCCATCAATGTGAACCACCGCGATAAAATTGGATTCTCCTTTACTGCCGCCCAGATTCTCAAATGAAAAAGCTCTTTCAAAGCCTTCCGGATAGGATGCGCGATCCGCCTGGTCATCCGGGGAATATGGTTCATATTCAGAACCATTCACCCTGATGACAGAAGCCTTTCTGGAGACAGCTTCCACCTCCTCCACGCCAAATGTTCCCTGGCCAAACGAGGCACGCCGGACAGATTTCTTTTTCTCCAGCTTCTGAATCAACCGATAGATGCTTTCGGCGGTCGGTTCCCCCTCACACTCAAGAACCGTCGCAAACAATTCCAGCCCCGGGAACCGGCATCGGGCATCCCCGGTAATCAGCCGGACAAATCTAACCGCAGTCTCATGATCCGCAAATTCCAGTATCGCGTGGCCTCCTCCGCAATACACCTCATTTTCTTCCGTATACACAGAACCGGCCGCTTCTTTAAAATACTGGCTGCTGGTGACATACGCGATAATTGCAGAATTGATGATATTATCTCTGAGTCTGTTACTGGAAAATATGTATGCCTGTTTCTGTGACACCTCTGTAATAACCAGATTGGATCCCAATTTTTACTTCCTCCTGTCGTGATTCTCACTTTAAAAACTGTTCTCTTATAAAGGCTCTGACTTCACCCTCATATTTTTTTCTTCCCCTTGACACCGTATCTTTTCGAAGTCCTAGCGCTGTCGCCATGACCGTATCAGTAAACTCGAAAGAATTTTCTCCCCGGCCAAAATTCTTTAATGAATTGGCATAAAGATCATACATTCCTTCCGGAAGCAGCTCGTAAGCATACTGCACATAATCGTTATTCAATATGTTGACATAAAGAATTTCTCCGTCACGGTTCAGGATTTGATAAACCTCCCAGTCTCCCGGAGGTTCTGTCCTGTCCAAACGTCCCCACCTTATGTAACATCCATAACTCTGACTGAGCTGACAATCATTTCTGGTCGGGCACCATTTTCTGCACAATGGTTCCAGTTCTTTTATATAATCCGCGCTCTTATCCCGCTTAAGTTGCGACAGTTCATCCGGGCTCAGTCTGCGGAGCTTCAATTCCACCAAAACATCTCTGGACAAAAATGCCTTCAGCAAATTGCGATCCGTCTTATAAGTAGCGGCAACCACCGTGTCCCATTGCTTTCCCAGGCAGCCAAGCGCATCCATTCTGTCATCGCCCTCATCAAACCTTTCAGCTGGATCCCCTCCTCCAGAGATTAATTCCTCCATGCTGACGCCATCTTCATCGCCACGAATAGAATCTATACTGACAATATTCAGGTTCTCAGTCAAAAATCTGGCATCCCGGATTACCTCCTTTGTATATTTATGTTTACCTTTGCCTGTATTCAAGCTCTCCTCCAGAGCACTGTCAAACTCATTTCCGCGAGCCGCAATTACTCTCTCTGTATTTTTAACCAGCTCCAGTAACACAGGCATATTTGCAGCCTTTGTCTGCACGGTTATACCTTCCTTTTGAATATATCTTTCAGAAGCAGCAATACCCGCAAGCTGTTTATACCTGTTAATGACAGATTGCGTAAATGTATATTCTTTTCCTTCTTTACTTATCCCGCTGTAATTATTCACACACTCTCTCAGCGCCTCCATAAAAATAACATGATCAGCATCATATTTCTTAGTTTTAAAATCGGCTATGCCCAAATCAATATTGGGGTTCCTCTCAGGCCACGCATTTTCCTTATATGCATTATTCCTTTTTTTATGCTTCTCCTCCATGCCAACTGAATTTTCTTCCACATTTTCAGTTTTTGGAGGAACAGATTCCCCACCATTTTTCAATTTATCCAGGCGTTGACGCGCAGAAGGGCTAATGCATCCAAAAAGATCCATTGCCATAATTTCATAGTCCGGCTGTTGCCGAAACCAACGCCAGCGAACAGAATCTTCCCCTAGTTTCTGATTTTCTCTGGGCATTTGTTTCAATTTACCCAGTATCACTTGATATTTACATTCAAAATTTTCCGTATTCTGAGCAGCCTGCCCATCTTTCCTTTTTTCTTTTCCCATATTCCTGTATCTCACATATCGATCAATTTCTGCAAGGTTCCCCGGATATCTGTAATTTCAAGATTTTTCATCTCTTCAATCACATCTCCCAGCGTTTTCAAAACGGTAAGGTCATAAAGCTTCGCGCGGTTCCAGTCTATTTTTGACGCGACCCTCGGTACCTCTCCATAATAAATTCCATCTACCTCGGCGTCCTTTAATTTCTCTACAAAAATAGCGGCATACAATATATACATCGCCATCGGCTTCGTTCCAAATGTGATAACCGCGTACACGATTGAATCATCCTCAATAGCGTCCAGAATTTTCATCAAGGTCGTTAGTCCCACATTTCTGCCCTGGTCTTCCCTGACCGAAATTACTGTCACCTGTTCTTTCGTGACACCAATCTCAGACAATTGCTCCAGAAAGGCATCATAATTGTCCCTCGTGTCCTGATTTTCCGCGCGAATAGCAATCACTCTTGCATGATTCCCTTCCGGAGAATATTCCGCGATCACCGGAATGATCGGAAAGGAAACCGCGCGGTTATGCTCCAGCGTAAATCCTTCCGGCTGATATACTCCCTTTTCCAGATCGCCCCTTCCCTGTAATGAAATAGCCGTGATATATGTTTTTACCATATTCCCTCTCTCCTTCCATCCAGCCCTGAGTTTCTCTGCTCAGAGCCGCTACTCCTTACCCTCCACTGCCGCCCTTATTACTTCAATCGGCCTTTATCCCGCAGCCGGTATTTCCATATCCATTCCGCCGATTTTCTGTGCTACTTCGAGCATTTCCAAATACATCCGCCGTTCCACCGTAACCTGTTTCTTTTTAAAATAACAGGTTTCATTTAACGCAGCATAGAACTCCGAGATTAACCGTTTCTTTGCCGCATCAGAGAAGCGTAATCCCTGTGGCGTTCTCTCCTCAACGTCATCCCAGGTAATTTCAGAATGACTACAGATCTCAAAAGCCAGTTCCTCGCAAAAAATACGCTGCCCCTCAATAAAATCATACACAAACGTTGGCTTATTGTAAGAATCCACATGCATGATCCCAATATAAGGATCCAGACGACACTTGTATGCCATCTTTTTGATCTTGGCATACAAAATACCATACAGATAATTCAGTACAGAGTTATAAATATCATCCGCGTTTCTCTGGCGTTTTGTAAATTGCATCTCCTCCGGCAGCAAATAGGATACGGCCTCGAAATAAGCCTTCCCCGCGTTTCCTTCATATCCCTGCAGTGTCGCCCGCACCGTATCCATATCCTTGCCGCAAAGTTTTTGAATCTTGACAAGTTGCTCTTCCATTTTCTCTATACTCTCATCAAGGACTCGCAGCGTCTCCGCCTTTCGCTTGTTTCTCCGGATTTTCTTTAACTGTCGGATGCGATTCTAAATTTTTCTACTCA
>JAJQCU010000149.1:0-590 GCA_021202575.1 Lachnospiraceae bacterium | reverse complement strand
CCCTCCCGCCTGTGCGTCAAAAGCAGTTGATTTCTCTTATAAAAAGGAGCCGAACCCCCGGCAAACGGCGTGACCTCTCCGGTCGGCTCTCCGTATTTGTTCAGGAATACAACCCAGATGTCCTTTTCCATGCAGAGTCTGATCGCGTCCGAGGAAATGCTGCAGGACGGGAATACATGCAGTTCCGTCACCTGATCTGACGATATTTCTTTCTCGCCATTCCCATTCTTTATCACGAGACAGTTGCTGCGCTTCCCTACAGACGCGCCATATTCCTGTACGACTACAATCATCTTTTTCCTTTCCCGTCAGTTGGACGATATCTAATTGAGTGCGCTTGCGTACTTCAGCGAACTTTGCAATGTAAGCAATAATGGCAATACGGGTCAATCCTTGTTTTGATGGATCTCACTTTCATAAAAATCAAACCGGGCATGGTAATACACTGCCCCAAAGAAGAGCCTCAATCCTTGTTTTAGTGGATCCTGCTTTCATACGGAAGTATTTCTTTCGTCGCTAGAGACCTACAGGAGTCTCAATCCTTGTTTTAGTGGATCCTGCTTTCATACCGTTTCGGCGATGTATGTCGC
>JAJQCU010000427.1 GCA_021202575.1 Lachnospiraceae bacterium | reverse complement strand
ATCCCAGGCACAGTCCACATGGTTCCGCAGAATATGTATATCCTTAACGGTATTATTATGGTAGGTTCCCTTATATTCCGTCAGTTGAAATTCAGCGGCCATTGCCGATGTAATATTGATTGCCGTGCGGTAGGAACCTTTGCATACATTGTCCTCAATATAAATATCTTCAGCAAGGCAGTCATTTACCTGCTCTGTGCCGTCGTTCCTTCCCACAGCAGCATATACCGTAATTAGAAGGTTTGCCTCAAGTCCCGTGTCCCCCCATGCATCTTTGCCGTGGAAAGTGCAGTGGCTGATATGAATATCTCTTACTATGCCGCCCGACCTGCTGGAACCCACCTGAATTCCATTAGCGCCGACTTCCGCGTCAATATACTCAACAGTTACATGTTCGCAGACTGCGCCATAAGGATCGATTTCCAGAAGATACGGTATATCTGTCATAACAAAATTGGAGATCTTCACATTTCCGCAAAGCACCATAATGCCAAAATCCGCACCATCCCCCTTCAGGTGCGCGCCGTTCCCTGTCAGTGTTAACGGCTGTTTAATGAACAGCGTCCCTGGAAGTAAATATTCCTTCTCCTCAAATACAATTTCCGTCCCGTCCTCAATCTGGCTCAAAATCTCCCATTCTTCCTGTTTAAAAGCCCCGGGGTCTCGTTTTCCATCCAGATACAGGGCAAGCGCCTCCATTGACACATCTTTCATCATTACTTTTTCAGCCATTTCAATCTTCTCCTTCCTTTCTTAACTCTGCTTATTCCTCATATCCGGCAAGGCTTTTTTTTCCAAATCTTACATTTCCTGCATTGCGGATAATTTCGTTCCTTTTGTTTCCGTTATTTTAAAAATCATGATCAGTGTTCCAATCAACATATACGGGATGATTGTTGAAAGTACGGCAGCATTCAGGCCAATGTTCGTCATGATAATCATCATCTGAGCCAGGCCAAGAATATATCCGCCCATAACCAGCACAGTTGCCGCACTCGTAGCGGAAGCCCTGATTTCGGTAGGCACTTTTTCCATCAGCATCAGTCCCGTATACTCTGTAGCGATAAAATAACTGCCAAGATAAATTCCGTTTAACAAACCAATCAGATACGGGTTCCATCCGCTTCTGCATCCCATCAGGAAAAACAAATATCCGCCAACTGTGAGGCAACCCGTGGGGATGATCACAGCTTTCCTGCCAAACCGGTCCCCCAAAGGCCCGGCTATAAATGTGAGCGCCGCATAAACAAAGGGATATATATATAGCGCGGAAGTAACGTCTGACGCACTCATCCCGTTTGTCGTCATCACTGATTCTACATAAGAGTAAGCTGCCATGGAACAGACTCCGAAGAAAAGGTACGTCAGCACAATCCACCGGGTTTCTTTATTTTGCATCACATATCTGATCGCTTTCCCCAGGGACGTATCTGCACTTTTTTCTTCCTCACCATTGATCTCAGATTCAGGTTGCTTAATATCGGTTTTCTTATCTGCGCACTGTACCTTCTCCCGGGAGCTGCTTCCCAATGCCGCTTTTTTTTCAAGACGCGCTATTCTCTGGTTAATGAAAGGTTCTGACTCGCGCAAAAACAATGTTGTACAGACGGCGACAACAAGGCATATTATAGCAGGTATCAGATAAATATTTCGCCAAAGCGTCTGTTCATTGTTCATCACACTGTCGCGTAAAACAGGTACCAGCAGCAATCCAAGTATGCCAACTGCCTTAATAAAGCCAAAGTATGTCGTCTCCCTGCCTTCCGGCGCAGTCTCCAGTATATAGACCATCTGCATATCATTCTGGACGAAAAAATTGGTAAATGCAATCCCCGCTATATACATTGCCGCGGAAGCGGAAAAATAGCATAGCACCATTCCCATAGCCAGGCCTATTGCGTTAAATACAAGGACTGTCTTCCTTCCCAAACGGTCAGCGAGTGTTTTGTAAAAAACCGCGAATATGACAATCATGCTTGCGGCCATATTCATCATACTGAAGATGGAAAGCCCTTCCTCATAACTCCTTCCATTGACCACAAAAAACTCACTGACGACCGAGGACTGGACATAAATAGACAGGTTTGTAGAAAGCTCGTTCGTAATCCTCGTAAGTATAATAATGAACGTCGCGATGAAAAAATATCCTCTGTAGCTTTTGCGCCTTTTTTCTTTGTATAGTCTTTCAAGCTGTCTTTTTCTTTTTTCCGGCGTCTCTTTCATTCGTCGTCCCTTCATTTTTTCACGTATTAACGAACAAGCTTGCTGCCTGAAATTACAGATTATGCCTCTTTACACATTCCTGCGTCCCTTAATCACACTCCTGCCAGTCCAACTGAGCCTTCAGAACACCTATGTCATTTGTGACCCAGAGACCATAATCGTATTCATCCCCATTTCTTATGATCGTAGGAGTGTAACCTGCGTCAGTAAAAATTCCTTCTGTAACAGATATATAAGCCTGGCTTCTTTCACTTAAAAATTCTCCTGAATGGATTGCACTGGTCAACTCCACGATATCCCTTTTAGGGTAGAGCATCAGGCGGTAGGCGTCGCCAACAAGATAGAACTCCCCTTTCCCAGCGTATACGATAAAGCCCTTGGCACGGTAATCAGGATACATCATCTTGTAATGCCTGGCATCCATATTCTCCTCTCCGCCTCGTCCAAAAATTATTCCTTTAGGATTAAGGAAACGGATATAACCGATATAATCTCCAAAATCAATATATTGCGATGCCTGATCCTCATACTGTCCAACTGCGTATAGCTTTCCTGTCCCCTGATATTTCTCAATCAAAGGTTTCGCATTCTTCAGTATCGCAAATGCCCCGGCAACCTCATTCCCCATGGAAGCGATAGCACCGAAGTCTGAATTCGGATCTGGTGATGCCGCTCCCGGCGCAAACAATGCGGCCAGCATATCCACGCCAAAAACATGGATACCGGTTAAGTTATATTCCGCTACAGCCCTCATTGCATTTGTCAGGCCTAGCGGCGTCGGCATTGATTCCGGAATATAAAAAATATTATTTTCAGAGTAATAGGTTTTATACAGGTCATCAACCGTCTTATAATCATTTAAATAAATATCCGGGCTGACAGCGTCAATATGCGGTGTCAGTGCTTTCCACAGGGAAAAGGTACGGGTGACTGCCCCTCCGGACGGATAACTTGTGCCCGGAATGTGCGCGTACATCTCCCCCAGCCATACATTGACATACATAACCCGATTTAAATACCGCTTTCCGGATTCCGCAATTTCATCAATATACTTCGCAATGTGGTAGGCGGAGAAAAATTCCGCCGCGTCTATGCCAAAGACAGCTTCCCAAGTCCCGCTCTTTTTGGAAAATTTTTCAATTTCCTCCGGTACCGGCCCCGTAAACAGGGCGGTTGCCTCAGGGGAATAATCACGGGGCGATCCGATTAAACCCGGCTCATTTTCTACCTGTACGCCAATTACAGTCTGTTCCGCGTCCACTTCACTGATGTGTCTGCACAGCGTGGTGAATGCCCTTTTGTCCGCCTCCTTCGTCTCAGTACAGACCGGGGACAGCGAGCGTATTGCAGTCCCGTCTGCAGTTTTGGCCCAGAGGAAACGCCTTTTGTCCCGTTTGATCCAGGCAGGCACATAATGGGAGTTTCCATTTTTCCAGGTGCCAAACCACAGGACCACAAGCTTCAGGCCCTTTTCCCTGGCCATATTTATAAGCAGGTCTGTCTGTGTAACATCATACAGCCCCTCCGCAGGGTCAAATAATTACAAATGAACCGGGGCGGCGACCGTATTCATTCCCAGCTTAACGCAGGTTTCAAAAGCAGATTCCGTAATCACAGGATTAGATGAGGAAGAATTATTTAGCTGGCCGCCGATTGAAAAAAAAGGTTTCCCATTTACACTGAATAACGATTTCATTTGAACTGTCACATCCTTTCACTATATATTCATCCGCAGGAAAACACCATGAAAGATGGCCTCTGGCACAGCGAATTATTCCCACTCCATCCCGGTAACCTTATCGAGGTCAACGTCTTTGGTCTCATGCACTTTCGTCTGCAGGATAATAAGTGCGATCACCATAAACGGTGCGCATACTGCCAGGCAGAGCCAGCCCATGTTGACAAAATTCTGGCCGACAACGATAATTACCATGCCAATCATCATGCCAATCGCTAAAATAACTGTCATGGCTCCCATAACAGAAGCGCGGATTTCTGTCGGTACTGATTCTCCCGGTATCGTTAAAAACAGAGTATCGGACATGGACCAGAGGCAGCCGATGGATGCGCCATATGTAAGCCCCGCGGCGATCGGTCCCCAGCCAAGCTGGCAGGAAAGGATAAACAGAGTCAGCAGGATTACGGTGCCAGTGCCCAGTCCAAGACAGGTTTTCTTCCTGCCGTACTTATCTGAAAAGAATCCACTGGCGAAGGTAAATACACCGTTTGCGAACGGATAAATGATTAACGCTGTGTTTACCTGTTCTGTAGTCATGCCTCCTTCCATCACAGTCGCATAGTACGAGGTATAAATCGTTGTAACGGAAAACAGAAACGCCGCAAGTGCCGCGGCACGTGTCTGTTTATGTGAAAAGATAAATTTTACGGCGTTTATTACACCGCCGTTCGCTGCTGATTTGGATTCTTTTGCCGCTTCAGCCTTTGCTTCCCTTTCCTCGTCAGTGGATTTCAGATATTTGATTCTCTCATCCAGGAATACCGGAGTCTCCCTTGCGAAAAATATGCTCGCCAACCCTACGGCTACCGCGACAATTATCGGGAGGACATATACCATCCTCCAGCTTGAAAGGTCATCAGTCAAAAATACATTCCGCAGTACACCGATCAGAGAAACAGATACAAGCGCGATTGCCTTGGAGATGGAGCAAAGCTTTGCACGATGCTGTTTTGGTGCAACCTCCATGATATACATAACCTGGACATCATTCGGTGTCACAAAAGCAAGGGCAATTACGCCCAGCATATAAACATAAATATTAGGAGAGAGCATGATGATCAAAAGGCCAATTCCAAACATACATGTGTTAAGTGCCAAAAACAGCCGCCTGCCGTATTTGTCCGCCAACGACCTGTAAAACGGCGTCAGGAATATAAATAAGTATGTAAACACAGTAACAATCGCCATCTGGTTGATTGCCTGCGAATACGCCGGGTCATTGACATCCTGCGATGTAATGTTAAAGAAATCAAATAAAATCTGCGGCTGCATCGAGCTGTTAATATTGGAAGTAATCTCATCCACTATATAGATTACCCCAATTACAACCATCAGCATCGTAAAATAATGTGCCGGCTTGGGCTTACTTTTGACGCGCTCCCATTTTTCCAGTTCCTTTGCCTCTTTTGCTCTTCTTTCCGCAAGTTTTTCCGGGCTTATCTTTTTTGCCATATCCTTACCTCCTGATTAAGTGGTGCAGTCCCTCTCTTCTGCACGGTCCGGCTGAACACCTGTCATTCTCACGCAGGGTTCAGCTTTCAACATTCAGTTTCAAAATCGCAGAATCATATCCTGCCAGTGTAACAAATATACCATCTTCCCAGTAATTGAAAATCTCTCCATTATTCAGGTTCTTCGCCGTACCACTGCCACAAGCCCCAATATCCCGCGGCAGCACACATGCTTTTCTCTCGCTGTCATCAAAATTGAAGAGAGCGACATAGACCGTTGTGCCTGTCTTCAGGAAATATACATTGCAGGTCTCACTCCTTAAGAAAACCGGAACAAATGGCTTCCCAAGCTGTGCCACGGCATTCAGTTCCGCATTGTTTGCAAGCAGTTTCGCGCGCGCCTTTGCAGCATTCACCTCCTTTTCATCCGCGTGCGGTCCATAATTATCGGAGAGCAGCATGACTGTGCCGCTGATCAGAGAAGCATTATAACGCGACCTTGCGCTTGCTTCATCTGTGACGCTTCTGCCATCCACCATGGAATGGTACAGCACAGTATGGTCAGGGTCATTATACCTATACAGCGTCCCGCTTTGCCAAAACCCGAAATTCAGGGCGTTTAACACGTAGCGGACATCCTCATGATGCCCAAAGGCATCACAGGAGGCACGCCTAGCGTGCCCATATCCGCCGGGGAACAGGGGCGCAATGGAAAGATCAACAAAAACATCCCTTCCAATTTTACACGGGTCAAGTTCTTCAGCCAGAATATCATAAAACCGTTTTAGCGCCTGCCTTCCTGTTTTTATTTTTTTATCATAGTGAGGGCCCTCAATAGAGCCGTGGGACACAAAATCAATCTTTATGTAGTCAAATCCCATTTCGACTATTTCACGAATGCATGTCCTGACATGCGCTTCGGCAATCGGATTGGTAATATCCACTGACCTGCCGCTGTCAATATTGGGATAAAGATTCCCGGCCTCATCCCGCATAATGATTTCCTGAAAGCTGTGGCCTTTGGAACCCTTGAGGGGCATGAATGCTGAAAGCGCTTCATTCCCAAGCAGGGGAGCCATATAATTTCCGGCTTTCTGGCCGCGGGCATGCAGTTCCTCCACAATTTCTTTCATCTTAACGGGATCCAGCATAAAATTCGCGTCCAGATTAATAAAAGTTGATTCATTCTCATCGCAGAACTCTGGAAGCTCGCTGTGGATAAAACGCCCCGCCTCCTGCCACTCTTCCAGTGTCATGCAGCCTGCCGAATAGCTGTTCCAGCCAAAGGGCGTCGGATGCTTCCACCCGAAAGAAAACTTCCCCTCCATGGAAAGCCGGCCGTACTCCTTTAGCCCTTCCCTGATGTCATCATACCACCCGCAGAGGAAGCGCGCTGAACAGACCTCCTCCCCTTCCAGGAAACCATGCGGGGCAATATCGTGGGTGCCAGCATCAGCAACCCCGGAAAAAGCGGTATAACAGCGGGCATCGTTTGCCGAGCACCGTATTGCATTCTTCCATTCAAAAAAGTCCAGGGCGCCCACAATCATTCCATGGTTTGTCAGTTCATCATATATTGCCGTCACATCATAGGATGTACGGCCGGGCCGGAGCGGTGCCGATT
>JAJQCU010000017.1 GCA_021202575.1 Lachnospiraceae bacterium | reverse complement strand
TACCGCCTTGTGCCGGCGCTTCCATGGTTTGGGCTTTTTATGGGCTTCTGCCACATGCTTTGCGTCTTCCTGATTTTGAAGCGGCTGCTGGCGCAGACGGACAATCAGAAAATGAAGCTTCTGCTGGCGGTGCTGGGGGTCCTGGGGATAACAGCCGTTCTTCTGGAGAAATTTATCTATATCCAGTATACTGTGACAAGCGGCCTTCTGGCAGGCACGGCTATTTTCTGGTTTGTCACAACGCCGGACAGGGTCTCCCTGCGGGATTTTAATAAACAGAATATTGTCAGCGTGGTTCTCTTTATTGTCGGCTTCTGGATGAGGTGGGAGATGGTGCTTTCCCTGTGCCCTCTGGTGGCGGCTGCGGGGATTTATAAGTGGAGCGCCGGGGCCAAACAGGTTGGCCTGAGATTTTTCTGCCGGGAAAATTACCGCAAATATTTGCTCACCGTCCTCGCGGTTGTGCTTGGCGTGGGATTGAGTCTTCTATGCGACAGGGTGGCATACGGCAGTGAGGAGTGGCGGGTATATCGTATCTTTGACGATATCCGGACGGAGCTTTATGATTTTCGCGGCAGGGCTCCGGAATATGAGGGGAATGAGGAATTTTACGCCGGAATCGGCCTGTCTGAGGAAGAGGTAGAGCTTTTGGTCAACTATAATTACGCTCTGAGCGAGGAAATGAACACGGAGCTTGTGCAGGAGATCATGGACTATGAGCTTGAAGAAAAGGGAGTCGGATATTTCCGGTACAGCCTGTCTGACGGCTTCGCTTACTATCGCTGGCAGATGATACACCTGGTCGACCGCCCATGGATGGTGGTGGTCGTGGCGGGCTATGCCCTTGTGCTGGCGGCGGGCCTTTTAAACGGTCATTTTTCGATTATCTGGCAGCTGTTTTTGCTGGGCGTCACGCGCACTTTCAGCTGGATGTATATTTTCCTGAGAGGACGGTTATACGACCGGGTCAATCACCCTCTGTATCTGGGAGAGATTCTGATTCTGATAGCCATGCTGCTGATAGAGTTTAAGCAGCTATATTCTGAAAAGAGAAAAAAAGAAGTTGTTCCCGGTCAGACAAAACAGACGACAGGGCAGCAGGGCCTGAGCGGAAAAGGAACTGAAACTGCTGGAAAAAGAGGCAGTGCGGCCATTGGAAAAACTGTAACAACATGGGAAAGGCTCCGGACAGCCCTGGGGACGGCAACAGTGCTTGCTTTCGGCGCAATCTTTGGCGTATATACAGTCACTGGCGTTCAGGACGCCCTGGAGGAAAAAGCTTCCATGGAGGAGGAGTACGCCGTTTATTATCAGACCCTGCAGGATTACTGTGCTGTCCATTCAGATCAGTATTTCCTGATCGATGTGTACAGCTATACCACCACCTTTGAACCGGTATTCCTGGGGGAGGACAGCCTTTACCGCAATTATGATATCTGCGGCGGCTGGGCGGCGAAGAGCCCGGTGTACGCCAAGAAGCTGGCTTATTTCGGTATTACGGACCTGATCCGGGATCTGGCGCAGCGGGAGGACGTCCTTTTCATCAGCAGGGATGACAGGGATGTGGACTGGCTGGAGGCTTATTACTCGGTGAAGGGGTACGACGTGGAGGTGACCGCGGTTGACCACATAGACACGGGAGAGGACGAGGGGTATACGGTGTATGCTGTGTCACTGGCCGGATAATAATTATTTTTCACAGCCGCTTCCTCCACATGCGCAAAAGCGTCTGCTTCGCATCCGGCGCGGCAAAAAGCGCCGCTCATCTTTTTGCTTATGTGGAGGAAGTGACTGATTCTCAGTCAACTTGAGAGATATAATCAGCCTCTTACAAGCAAACTACGCTTGACGAGTCTGTTTATATCTCTCAAGTCGTCTGTGAATAGTAACGTTTTGTGCTTGCATTTTGCCTTGGATTATAGTATGATACTTTCGTTTGGGATTGTATACAAATATACATTGATACAAACCGGATGATTTCAGCGGAAGGGATGGAACACAAAAATGGCATTGACTTTATCAACGAAGGCGGAGGCAGTGAAGCCCTCCAGTACTCTGGCAATCACCGCGAAGGCGAAGGAAATGCGCGCCAGCGGCATCGATGTTGTGGGCTTTGGCGCGGGAGAGCCGGATTTCAATACTCCTCAGAATATCTGTGACGCGGCCGTCAGGGCCATAGAAGCCGGCTTTACCAAATATACGCCCGCTTCCGGCACCAATGAGCTGAAAGCGGCAATCTCCAGGAAGTTTAAGGAATTCAACGGCCTGGACTACGCGCCGAACCAGATTGTGGTCAGCAACGGCGGCAAGCACTCCCTGACCAATATTTTTATGGCGATTCTCAATCCCGGCGATGAGGTGATCATTCCGGCGGCCTACTGGCTCACCTATCCGTAGATGGTCAAGATGGCGGACGGCGTGCCGGTGATCGTGTACGCCACGAAGGAGACTCATTATAAGGTAACCGCGGAGCAGATTGAGGCGGCCTGCACGGAGAAGACCAAGGCTGTGATCATCAACAGCCCCAGCAACCCCACCGGCATGATTTACAGCCGGCAGGAGCTTTCGGCCATCGCGGATGTGGCTGTCCGGAAGGATATTTATGTGGTTTCCGATGAGATGTATGAGAATCTGGTCTATGATGGTGAGGAGCAGGTCAGCATCGCCTCCCTCGGGCCGGAAATCTATGAGCGCACCATCACCTGTTCCGGCTTTTCCAAGGGATATGCCATGACCGGCTGGCGGCTGGGCTACACAGGCTCCTCTAAGGACATCGCGAAGCTGATGGGGGCCATTCAGTCCCACGCCACCTCCAACCCCAACTCCATTGCCCAGAAGGCGGCGGAGGAGGCCTTGAACGGCCCGCAGGATTCGGTGGAAATGATGCGCCAGAAGTTTGACGAGCGCCGCAAATACATGTACAATAGAGTGAAGGATTTCCCCCATGTGGATGTGGTGGAGCCGAAGGGCGCGTTCTATGTGTTTGTGGACCTGACGGACGCTTTGACAAAGACCTATCACGGCCATCCGCTGTACGATGGGGCGGAGGTCGCCCGGTTTTTGATTGAGGACTACGCGGTGGCGGTGATTCCCTGCGGCGACTTTGGCTTCCCCAACAATATCCGCCTGTCCTACGCCATCAGCAACGAGGACATTGCCAAGGGGCTGGACCGGATTGAGAGCTTTCTGAAGGAATTGAAATGATGATGCTTTGAGGATTTTGGGAGGCACTGGTTGTCTGTGGGGGCATCCATTTCTACAAAGGACGCCTTTGGTGCAGCGCGGACCATAGCGGAGAGAAGACCAAAGCATGAACACCCGCGGAGCGCTCTGTGGGGAAATCCGGGGTATCATCAGAGTTGAAGGCTTTTATAAGGAATGAAAAAATTACCATGGAAGAATTAAAACGGGTGAAAAGAGAGGTGGTTCACAGGGGCGTCACCATCGACTACTGTGAGGACACCATGGAGCTGCCCAACGGCCGGACGGTGATCTGGGATCACATCGACCACAAGGGGGCGGCGGCGGTAGTGCCGGTGTTATCGGACGGGCGCATCGTGCTGGTGCGCCAGTACCGCAACTCCGTGGACCGGTTTACCTGGGAAATTCCCGCGGGAGGGCTGAACAGCAGGCAGGAGCCGATGATCGAGGCGGCCCGCCGGGAGCTTATGGAGGAAACGGGCTACACGACGAAAAAGCCGCTGGAATTTCTGATTTCCCTGCACTCCGCGGCGGCCTACTGCAATGAGAGGATCGACGTCTTTGTGGCGGATGAGCTGGAGAGTGGAGAGAGGCATCTGGACGAGGATGAGTTTATCGATGTGAGGGCTTTTACCGTGGAGGAGATTCAGGAGATGATCTTCGCGGGGAAGCTGCAGGATTCCAAGACTGTCGCGGCGGTAATGTCGTACGTTTGCAGGAGGGGGCGACGGTAGCAGGGTATATGCAATGACGTCGTGAGAAAATATATAAACTGCTTCGCTCATGCTGCGCTAAACATTCCGATGAGCCTTTGGGCGTGTCAATCGTGTTCAGCAAGGGCTTCCACGATTGACAAATGCCCGGCATGCAACGGAACTGCCGGTGGCAGTTTTGTTGTAAGTCTCATCTCCATAGCGCAGAAATCGCTCAGCAGTTTATATATTTTCTCACTCTGTTTAGCAGAAACCATATCACATTACAGAAAGAAGAAATGTCATGCCCACCACATACACTCACTATAAATTTGGGACGGAAGTCATCAAGGCTTTGCCTGAGCCCATCAAGGCAAGGGCGGAGCGGCACCGGGAGCTTTACGATATCGGCCAGCACGGGCCGGATATTTTATTTTATTATAAAGCATTGAAAAAGAATCCGGTGGCTTCCCAGGGCAGCAGCCTGCATCGGCAGAATGCGGATGTATTTTTTTCGCGTGCGGCAGAGATAATAAGGAGGGAAGAGAATCAGGACGCGGCGAGGGCTTATCTGTACGGTTTTGTCTGTCATTTTGTGCTGGACAGCGAGTGTCATCCGTATGTGGAAAAAATGATCCATGAAAGCGGCGTCGGGCACAATGAGATTGAGATGGAGCTGGACAGGTATCTGCTATCCGGGGACGGCTTTGACCCGGTCAGCCATGTGCAGACCTCCCATGTGCGTCCCACGGAGGAGAACGCCCGGGTGATCGCGCCGTTTTTTTATGATCTGTCCGTGGAGACGGTGCACAAGGCCCTGCGCTCCATGATTTTTTACCATAACCTGTTCCGCGCACCGGGGAAGGGAAAGCGGACGGTTTTGTTTGCAGCTATGAGGCTGGTGGGAAAATATGAGGACCTGCATGGAATCGTCATGAGCCTGACGCCCAATCCGGCCTGTAGGGAATATTGCCTTATATTAAAGAAGAAATATGATCAGGCGGTGCCGCTGGCGGCGGAGCTGATCGCCGAGCTGGAGCGAGTGCTGGATGAGGGCGGAGAGCTGCCGGAGAGATTTTGCCGGGATTTCGAGGCGGGAGAGAACTGGGAGAGCCTGAGGCTGGAATTATGAGGCGTGGCAGGACTGGAAGAGCCTGAATCTGTGAAGCAAAAGATATTGATGAGAAGGCAGCCTGTGAATGGCAGAAGAATTGGCCGCAGATAAAAATCAGAAAGCAAAATGCAGTCTGCCCCGACATGCCAGAAAAAATATGAGCAATATAGAAAGAGAGATTCATCCGATGAAATTTCAATTAACTTCACTGGAAAAAAAGTGAGTACTCTACGATGTGGGCAATTCCGCCTTCACCATGCTGGTGGCGACGATATTGCCCATCTATTTTAACGCCCTGGCGGGGAACGCGGGCATTTCCGACGTCAATTATCTGGCCTACTGGGGCTACGCCACCTCCATCTGCACCCTTCTGGTGGCCATTCTCGGACCCACCCTGGGCGCCGTGGCGGATATGAAGAATTTTAAGAAGAGAATTTTTGTCCTGACCATGGCGGTGGGTGTGATCGGCTGCGTGGCGCTGGGCTTTCTGTCCTCCTGGCTGTGGTTCCTGGGGGTATTCATTCTGGCAAAAACCGGATATTCGGCAAGCCTTGTGTTTTATGACGCCATGCTGACCGACGTGACGGAGCCGGACCGCATGGACCGGGTTTCCTCCTCCGGCTACGCCTGGGGCTATATCGGCAGCTGCATCCCCTTTGTGGCCTGCCTGGGCGTGGTGCTGGGCGCCGGAACGCTGGGGCTGACCACGCAGACGGCCATGATTATCGCCTTTCTCATCACAGCGCTCTGGTGGCTGTGCTCCTCCATCCCGCTGCTCACCTCCTATCGGCAGACCTATTATTCCGAGATCGGAAAGCATCCGGTCAGCGACAGCTTAAAACGGCTGGGCCATACCTACCGGTCCCTTGCGCAGGACACAAACCTTCTGGTCTTTCTGATCGCATTCTTCTTCTACATCGACGGCGTTTACACGGTCATTGATATGGCTACCGCCTATGGGGAGGCGCTGGGGCTTGACACCACCGGGCTTTTGCTGGCGCTGCTGGTGACCCAGATCGTGGCCTTTCCCTCGGTGCTCATCTTTGGCCGCCTGGTCAAGAGGGTAACGCCGGAGAAAATTATTACGATCTGCATCTGCGCCTATCTGTTTATTTCCATTTACGCGTATTTTCTGGATTCTCAGTTCGATTTCTGGGTTCTGGCCGTGATGGTGGGCATGTTTCAAGGCACCATCCAGGCCCTGTCCCGCTCCTATTTTGCCAAAATCATTCCCGCGCAGAAGTCCGGCGAGTACTTCGGCATCTATGATATCTGCGGCAAGGGCGCATCCATCGTGGGCACCGCGCTGGTGTCCTTCATCAGCCAGCTTTCCGGCAGCGTGAACCTGGGCGTCAGCGCCCTGTCCATCATGTTTGTGATCGGGCTTGTGATGTTCCGCATGGCGGTCAGGGTGAACAGGCAGACGGCGTAATCAGTCAGACCGAAAACAGCGCGTCATTGAAGGAAACTATAATGAAAACAGCCCGTATGACTGGTATGGAAATACGGTAAGCATGATCCAAAAGCCATGAAATGGAAGCTTCAAAGAGTACAGCAGGAGCGTCCGACCACAGCAGGTCGGGCGCATTTGCCGTTTCACAAATCAACGATCATAGAATGTGCGAGCGTTCATTTTGGGCACAGTAAGAAATTTCACTCCAGTCATATGTAAGAAATTAGCTGGCATAAAAACAGTTTCAAGGGTGGACACTCCGCTCTTTTGATCCACACAAATAAAAAGAAGGTTTCGTCCGACAAGGTTTTCCTTGTATGCAGTGGCACATTCGAAAAGTATTTTGAGGACAGCCTCTTTTTTCATATTGTTCGCTTCCCCCCCTGTTTGTTATCAAGTAAAGAGTTCTTCCCCGTTGCTTACGTACAATCTATTTCCGCCTGGGTTTTCATATTTATTTTGACATACTTAAAGGGGAACTACAGCACCGCAATGCTGTGCGCTCCCCTTAATGACTGATTTTATCGTCGTCCGCCGACTTCCGGTCCATTCGCCCGGTATAGGTTTCAGGTTTTATCGTCGCCTGCCGACTTCCGGCCCATTCGTCCGGTATAGGTTTCGGATTATTGTGGTGTCAGCCGCA
>JAJQCU010000151.1 GCA_021202575.1 Lachnospiraceae bacterium | reverse complement strand
TTATCGGGCCGGGCGACTGCCTCCAGCGCTTTTCTGAACGCGCCGGCACCGTCATTTTCACTAAAATCAATAACATATAAACCAGCCGGGATACAACAGCCGGTGCCGCCCACCAGGATGGGAATTTTGCCCGACCCGTATATTTTATCCATGGCCCGCCGCGCCATTTTCTGGAAAGTGACCACATTGAAGGGCTCCCAGGGCTTCAGGCAGTTGACCAGATAATGGTCCACACCGTCCATTTCCTCCGGCATGATTTTGGCGGAGCCGATGTCCATATATTCGTAGACCTGCATGGAATCCGCGCAGATAATCGCTCCGTTCACTGCCTTTGCCAGGCGGATGGAAAGGCTGGTCTTTCCCACCGCGGTGGGACCGGTCAGAATGATCAGTTTTTTCTTTTCCATACTCTGCGCGCACTTCCTTTTGCCATAAGCATCGGTGTCCATGATATCACACAATCCGTTTAAATTTCTTTTCAATCTCCTGCTTTGTCATGGAGATGATCACCGGACGGCCATGGGGGCAGAAATAGGGATTCTCCAGGCTCAGAAGCTCATCGATCAAAGCCTCCAGCTCCGGCCGGGACATGGACATATTGCCCTTGACGGCGGATTTGCAGGCCATGCTGGCCAGCTTATCCTTCACCACCTCAAAATTACCCTGCACCGGTCCCCGGGTAAGTTCGTCCAGCACCTCCTCAAAAAGCTGCTGATAGCTGCAGCCGTACAAATCCACCGGTACGCCCCGGATCACAAAGGCGTGCTCTCCAAAGCCCTCAATTTCAAAGCCCAGCGCCTCAAAGGCATTCAGATGCTGTGTCAGTACCTGTTCCTCCCTGGCGCTGACATGGACGACCTGGGGCGGCATAAGCATCTGGGTGGAAACATTCTTTTCCCGCATGGCTTTGACAAGGCGCTCATATTTCACCTTCTCATGGGCGGCATGCTGGTCGATCATGTAAATCCGGTCGCTGTAGGCGATAATCCAGTAGGTTTTAAAAATCTGGCCGATGATCTCATAGCTCTCCCTGCTTTTCTCCGTCAGGAATTCCGGTGTAAACAGTGTCTCCTGCTCGGCCTTTTCTATTCCAAGGTCAGGGAGAGGCGGCGCCGTGGCCTGGGCAAAATTCATAGTCTGTTCAGACTGATCCGATTTTCCATAAATATCCGCAATGGAAGGCTCCGCTACAGCGCTTGATCCTTCATCTGCCTCTGTCGGCTGATCAAAGTCAAATTCAAATTCCAGGCCGTCCTTTTCAACACTTCCGTTAGATTCCAAGCCGTCCTTTTCATCGCTCCCGTTTGATTCCTGTCCGTCCTTTTCATCGCTCCCGTTGATTTTCTGACCGTCCTTTTCATCACTCCCGTTGAGGAATTTCAGGCCATCCTTCTCTTCATGATTGCCTGTTTCTCTTCCGACCGTATTGGCTTCATCCGGTTTTATGGATATCTTACTATTGTCCGCAGAAAATTCTGATATCCCGCTGCCAACTGACTGCTCTTTTGACGTTATATCGGTATTACTTTCATCATTACTTCTATCAAAAATCCGGGCGGAGCGCATAAACGGTTCCGGCGAATGGGCAGGCACACGGTCAGCGGGCGTGCTTCTGGGCGCGGGTTCCTCTTTTCCAAAGGAATGATCCACGATGAACTCTCGACTGCGCAGCCGCTCGATAATGGCCTTCACCACCGTCTGATAGACCAGCTGCTCCTGCTCAAAACGGACCTCCATCTTGCTGGGGTGGACATTCACATCCACCGCCTGTGCTGGCATGGCAAAATGAAGCACCACAAAGGGAAATTTGTGCTGCATGACGTACTGCTTGTATCCGTCCTCGATGGCTTTGGAGAGTACCCTGCTCTTTAAATAGCGGGAATTGAGAAAATAATGCTCAAAGCCCCTATTGGAGCGGTTGATCTCCGGCTTCCCCAGAAAACCTCTGATCTGAATCTCCCCCTCTGTCACATCGATGGGCAGAAGATGCTCCGTGATCTCCCTGCCGTAAATCCGGTAAATGACCTCCTTCAGCTCTCCGTTTCCGGAGGTGTAAAATTTGACCTGCCCGTTTTGTACATATTTAAAGGAAATATCCGGACGGCTCATGGCCAGCTGCTCCATGACCTCCGCCACATACCCGGCCTCGGTTGGCGGCTGCTTTAAAAATTTGCGCCGCACCGGCACATTGAAAAACAGATTGCGCACCAGGATTGTCGTCCCCTTCGGCGCTCCCACCTGCTCAAAGGCTTTTTCCGCCGCGCCCTCAATCTCATAACGGGTGCCGGTCAGAGAGTCCTCCGTACAGGTCACAAGCTCCACCTGGGCTACCGCCGCAATGCTGGAAAGAGCCTCCCCCCGAAAGCCCATGCTGGACAGGTGGCTCAAGTCCTGCATATTTCGGATCTTGCTGGTAGCGTGCCGGAAAAAAGCGGTTTTCACCTGGTCAGCAGGAATGCCCTCCCCGTCGTCGGTGACGCGAATCAGATCAATTCCCCCGTTTTTTATCTCCACAGTAATCGCGTGAGCGCCGGCATCCATAGAGTTTTCCACTAATTCCTTGACCACGTTCAAGGGACGCTCCACTACCTCGCCGGCGGCGATTTTATCAATTGTATCTTCTGATAATACAAGTATTTCCGGCATATTATTTCCCTATATCCCTGTAATTATTGCTAACAGCCGCAAGTCTGAGCATGAGAAAGTATAAACTGCTTTGCGATTTCTGTGCTGCGGAGATGAGACTTAGGAAAAGTGGAAGCCCTTGCTGACACTTTTCCTGCTCAAGGCTCATCGGAGTGTCAAGCACGGCATGAGCAAAGAAGTTTATACTTACTCATGCGAGCCTTAGCAGCGTATCCTACCACCGGTTCTTCAGCTGATTCTGCAGCCGATACAGCGTATTCAGCGCGTCCAGCGGCTTCATATTATTGATATCCAGCTCCTTTAACTCCTTCAGCACATCCTCGTCTTTCACCGTATCGAACAGCGACATCTGCGCCAGATCCACATCATCATAATGCTTCACCGGCTTCGGCTTTGTCCCGGTGGATTTCTGTTTTTTGAGAATCCCCTGTACTTTGGAGGAAATATCATTCTCCGAAAGCTGCGCCGCGATCTCCTCCGCCCGGTCCGTGACCATCTGGGGCACCCCGGCCAGTCTGGCCACCTGGATTCCGTAGCTTTTGTCCGCGCCACCGGGTATGATTTTGCGCAGGAATACAATGTCATCCCCGCTCTCCTTGACGGCGATGCAATAGTTGTTCACATTGTCCATCTTGTCTTCCAGCTCGGTCAGTTCATGATAATGGGTGGCAAAAAGAGTCTTCGCCCCCAAAAGCCGCTTGTTGCTGATATGCTCGATGACCGCCCAGGCGATGGCCAGGCCGTCGTAGGTGGAGGTTCCCCGTCCGATTTCATCCAGAATCAGCAGACTTTGGCTGGTAGCGTTCCGCAGAATGTTGGCCACCTCATTCATTTCCACCATGAAAGTGGACTGGCCGCTGGCCAGGTCGTCGCTGGCGCCCACCCGGGTAAAAATCCGGTCCACCAGGCCAATGTCCGCGCTTTTCGCCGGCACAAAGGAGCCAATCTGCGCCATCAGCACAATCAGGGCACTCTGTCGCATATAAGTGGATTTTCCGGCCATATTGGGGCCTGTGATGATGCTGACACAGTGGTTGTCATTATCCAGATAGGTGTCATTGGGAATGAACATGTCGTGCTCGATCATCCGCTCCACCACAGGATGGCGGCCCTCCTTAATATCGATCACTCCCCTTTCATTTAACTGAGGGCGAACGTAATGGTTCTGCTCCGCCACCACGGAAAGGGAAGCGTACACATCCAGCTTCGCGACGGCTTTGGCCGTAGTCTGAATCCGGTCGGTCTCTTTGGAAATCCGGTCCCGGATATCGCAGAAAATATCATACTCCAGGCCCACCAGCTTGTCCTCAGCGTTGAGAATCTTGTCCTCCATCTCCTTTAACTTCGGCGTGGTGTAGCGCTCCGCGTTGGTCAGGGTCTGCTTGCGGATGTAATCCTCAGGCACCATATTTTTAAAGGAATTGGTCACCTCAAAATAATAGCCGAAAACCTTATTATATTTGATTCTCAGATTCTTGATGCCGGTGCGCTCCCGGTCCTCGGCCTCCAGCTGCGCAAGCCAGGTCGTCCCCTCCGTTTTGGCGCGGCGCAACTCATCCACATCGCTGTCGTAGCCGTCCTTAATCATACCGCCCTCCCGGACGGAAAAGGGAGGCTCATCCACGATGGCCGAGGCGATCAGGCCGCAGATATCCTGCAGAGAATCAATATCCTGATCAATCTGTTTTAATTCCGCGCTGTGACAGTCCGCCAGCACCGTCTTAATGTGAGGCAGCATTTCCAGCGAGCTTTTCAGCGCGATAAAATCCCTGGGATTGGCGGTGCCGAAGCTGACCCGGCCCAGCAGCCTTTCCAGGTCATAGACCGGGTTTAAATATTCCCTCACCTCGTCCCGGCAGACGCTGTCTTTGCAAAACTCATCCACAGCGTCCAGTCTTAACTCAATATCTTCTTTTTCAATCAGGGGCTGCTCTATGTATGACCGCAAAAGCCTGCCTCCCATGGCGGTTTTCGTCTTATCCAGCACCCAGAGAAGGGAGCCCTTTTTCTGCTTCTCCCGCAGAGTCTCCGTCAGCTCCAGATTGCGGCGGGAGGAGGAATCCAGCAGCATAAATCTGCTGGTCAGATAGGGAATGATGTGCCGGATGTGCTCCAGAGAATTTTTCTGGGTCTCCACAAGATACTGCATCAGGGCTCCCGCGGCGATGGTGCCGCATGGAAAATCATCCAGCCCCAGGCCGATCAGCGTATTTAAATGAAAATGCCGGGTCAGGGCTTTTTTACAGTTATTGTCATCAAACATGTGGGAATCCAGAGGATACACCGCCATCCCCAGACGGTCTCTCAAATCCTCAATATCCATGCCGCTGACCATAAAGGGTTCATTACACACCAGCTCCGAAGGAGCGTAGCGCATCATCTCGTCCCTTAATTTCTGCAGATCCTCCACCTCGGTCACATAATATTCCCCGGTGGAGACGTCGCAGGCGGAAATACCGATCCGCCCGGAAATGTATGCCACACACATCAGGAAATTATTCTGATTCTCCTGAAGAGCCTGGGCGTTGGTGACCGTTCCCGGCGTCACAATGCGCACCACGTCCCGCTTGACCAGGCCCCTGGCAAGCTTCGGATCCTCCAGCTGCTCGCAGATGGCCACCTTGTAGCCCTTGCTGACCAGCTTATTTAAATATCCCTCCACCGCATGGTAGGGGATTCCGCACATGGGCGCCCGCTCTTCCAGCCCGCAGGCCTTCCCGGTCAGGGTCAGATCCAGCTCCTTTGAAACAGTCAGCGCGTCATCAAAGAACATTTCATAAAAATCGCCCAAACGGTAAAACAGGATACAGTCCTTATATTCTTCTTTTGTCAGCAGATACTGCTGCATCATCGGCGTCATTTCAGCCATTCTCTTTTGCCACCTGTTCTCCCATGTAATAAAATCCCAGGCACCTGACAAGCCGGACCATAATCAGCTTTCCGATCAGGTCCTCCGTGCCCGGAAAATGAACCAGCGTATTGTTGGACATTCTGCCGGGCAAAAGCCGTTCATCCTGTCCGTTTTTTTCCTCCACAAGGATTTCTACAATCTGCCCCTCATACTGCCGGATCAGTTCTCTGGAAACCTCCTGCACCTTCTGCAGCACCAGGTCAAAATGTTTTTTTACTACCTCATCCGGCACCTGATTTTCCATGGAAGCGGCGGGTGTCACTGTGCGTTTGGTGTAAATAAAGGTAAAGGCGTTGTCATACCGCACCTTTTCAATGACATCAATCGTGTCCAGTACGTCCTCACAGGTCTCCCCGGGGAAGCCCACAATAATATCCGTGGAGATGGCCATGTCCGGAATTTTCTCCCGGATTCTGGCCGCCAGCTCCAGATAGGATTCCTTTGTGTAAACCCGGTTCATGGCCTTTAAAATCCTGGTGGAGCCGGACTGTAAGGGCAGATGCAGATGGCGGCAGATTTTCTTTGATTTTGCCATCACCTCAATGAGCTCATCGGATAAATCCTTGGGATGGGATGTCATGAAGCGGATGCGCTTTAACCCCTCGATCTGCTCTACCCTCTCCAGCAGTTGGGCGAAGGTGATGGGGTGGTCCAGATTTTTGCCGTAACTGTTCACGTTCTGCCCCAGGAGCATGATCTCCACCACGCCGTCCGCCACAAGCGCCTCGATCTCCGCGACAATATCCTCCGGCCTGCGGCTTCGCTCCCGGCCCCGGACATAGGGGACAATGCAGTAGGTACAGAAATTATTGCAGCCAAACATGATATTGATGCCGGATTTAAAGGGATATTTGCGCTCCACCGGCAGATCCTCCACAATCTGGTCCGTGTCCTTCCAGATATCGATGATCATGCTTCCTTCACTCTCAAACATGGAAGATAAAAGCTCCGGAAATTTAAAAAGATTGTGGGTCCCGAAAATCAGATCCACAAAGCGATAGCTCTTTTGCAGCCTCTCAATAACGGCGGGCTCCTGCATCATGCAGCCGCAGAGGGCGATTTTCATCCGCGGATTGGCCCGCTTATAGCGCTTTAACTCGCCCAGGCGGCCATACACCCGCTGATTGGCGTTGTCCCGGACGGTGCAGGTATTATAAATCACGAAATCCGTCTGCTCCGTCTCCACGATATCATAACCCACAAGCTGCAAAATCCCGGCCAGCTTCTCGCTGTCCCGGGCGTTCATCTGACAGCCGAAGGTGACCACGCAGCAGCCAGGCTTCCTCCCCAGCTCCTCAGCCAGCGCCTCCACATGCCTTCGGACCTTTGCCATATAATAATACTGACGTTTCGTCTCGTCCATCGGCACAGGGCCGTGGATATCAATCTGTTCTATCAACGCCGCCGCTTCACCGGCGTTTTCTTTATTTACATATAATGCCATGCAAGGATTCCTTTTATAAATGATAATGCCGGTTGTGCGTTGCGCGGCCATTGCCAGGATGTCAGGAACTGTTGTCGGCAGTTCATTGAGGCAGCCATATTTGTATAACGCAAAAAGCGCGGCAGTTTTGCCCGTCGCG
>JAJQCU010000253.1:6183-7202 GCA_021202575.1 Lachnospiraceae bacterium | reverse complement strand
TAATCAGCCTCTTACAAGCAAACTACGCTTGACGAGTCTGTTTATATCTCCCAAGTCGGCTGTGAATAGTAAAAAATTAAGAAAAAAAACAAAATACTTCCTTTGCAAAAGCCGCCGGATGTAGTATACTGTTTTCAAATGTTACTTTTCACAGCACCCGAAGGGCGTCTCGTGGAGAAAGCGGTTGTGAATAGTAGCGGTGAATCCATAGAAAAACTGAAAAGAGGTGTACATTTTGAAAAAACCGCGAAAAGTATTGACTCTCGCAGCAGCATTGTTAATTACAGCGGCTGCTGTTTGTCGGATGAATATGCCGGTGGAGGCGTATGTGCAGAAGCTCGGCACGGTTACCTCAGACACCAGCCTGTATGAAAGCGCTTCCAGCTCCGCGGCAGTGGTGATGAGCCTGACGAGCGGGCAGAGCGTGATTGTCAACAATGAAGTGACGGGAACGGACGGCGCGATCTGGTATCAGCTCTATGTCAACAATACGGAGACCGGTTATGTGCTGTCCAGCGTGGTTTCTGTGACGGAGAGCTCTTCGGAAACGGGGACTACTGAGGCGGTGGTCCTGACAACGACCACCACTACCACGGTCACCACCGGTACGATTACCGCGGGCACTGTCAACGTGCGCGCGTCGGCGACCACCAGCAGCACCGCGGTGACGACCCTGTCAAGCGGGGATACCTTTACCGTGGTGGGGGAGGAGACCGGCAGCGATGGCTATGTCTGGTATCAGGCACAGTTCGAGCAGAACGGAAGCACGGTTTCCGGCTATATCCGCTCTGATCTGGCGACAGTCAGCACGGAGGAGGTAGAAACTGTTGTGGAGAATCCGGACGTAACGGAGGAGCCGGCGGAGGAGACAACGGAAACCGCGGTTCCCTATCGCCTGGTCAGCCAGGAGAGCGCGGAGGGCGAGACGATCTGGTATCTGGTGGAGGACGGCAGCAGCGAGGGATATTCCGTTGAGGCTCTGCTGGAGGCGGCCAATACTCCGGTTTCCTCTTCCGGAA
>JAJQCU010000253.1:0-6173 GCA_021202575.1 Lachnospiraceae bacterium | reverse complement strand
TGATTGTGGCGGGCGCGGCAGCGGCGTTCTTCTGCCTGCGCTGGAGAGACGCGGAGAACCTGGTGGAAGAGATGCGGGAGCAGAATAAGCGCCGCCGCACAGTCAGAAAAGAGAGCGCGCCCGCGGCGGGAGGAAAGTCTCAGACCACGCAGCCCAGACAGACGAAGCCGCAGCAGTCCCCGGGACAGACAAGGTCCCAGCAGCCCGCGTCAGGACAGGCGAGAACTCAGCAGTCCGCGTCAGGGCAGGCCAGGCCTCAGCAGTCCGCCACAGGGCAGACAAAGACCCAGCAGTCTGTACAGGCGAGAACCCAGCAGACCGTGAAGACGAAGCCCGCGGGGAGCGGAACGCAGACCTCCTCCAAACCGGCAGCGCCGACTCTGACAAAGGGAACCAGGGCGGAGGCGCCGGAGGCGGCTGATGCAAGGCCAAAGACCAGTCCTCAGCCCAAGACGTAGTCGAGGAGCAGCTACGATGACTTTGACCTGGGAGATCTGGATGACCTGGATCTGGAGGATTTCCCGAGCTCCGATGACATTGTGCAGACAACCCGCAGGGAGCTCAAGCGCAAGCAGGAGGAGCCGGCATCGAAGGCCAAACCCCGCAAATCCAGAAATTTCCTGGATGACGATGACGACGAGGATCTGGAATTTGATTTTCTGAAACTGGATGACGATGAATAAAGATTTACAGGAAGGCAGCCTGATGGCTGTCTTTCTTTCTGCCCGTCGATGGGTGCGGGGCGAGAGCGTGTCAGAACGGATTATCGCCCGTATTCCATTTTAAATTATGGTTCAGAATATATTTTCCCTTTACCTTTCAGAAAGTATCTGTTATAATCTCACTAGAACAAATACAAAGGAAACGTTACTATTCATAGTAACAGGTGAATGCCATGTATTACATTGAAATCGACTTTAACAGTGACGAGGCGCTGTACCTGCAGCTTTGTCACCAGATCATACAGGGAATCGCGTCGACACAGCTTCGGGAGGGAGACTCCCTGCCCAGTGTCCGGCAGCTGGCCGACAATATCGGCATCAACATGCACACTGTCAATAAGGCGTATACTGTGCTCAGACAGGAAGGCTATGTGAAGGTGGACAGGCGCAAGGGTGCCGTCGTCTGCGTGGATACGGATCAGCAGAGGGCTTTGGAGGAGCTGAGGAAGGAGCTTGTGGTGGTGCTGGCCAAAAGCTCCAGCAGAGGCATCTCCAGATCTCAGGTCATGGGACTGATTGAGGAGATTTATGATGAGTATGAGCGCAGGGAGCAGAGGCCTTAAGGCAAACCCTCAACACTGCCATGGCAATGCAAAAAATGCGCAATGAAAGAAGAAAAATGGAGGAGCTGTTATTTTGAAAAAATATACGGACAAGGCGAAGTCGGCGCTGGCAGCGGCGGGACGATACGCCAGGACCACCGGGCAGGGATATGTGGGCTGTGAGCATATTCTGCTGGGGCTGGCGCTGGAGACGGGCGGTACGGCGGCCGCGGTGCTGGCTGATAACGGTGTGGACGCGGAGAAGGTCAAAGAGCTGATCAGGGAGCAGATTGCCCTGAATTCCGGAGACACTGTTCTGGCGGACCGGGAGAAATACTCCCCCAGAGCCATGACGGTGCTGCAGCTTGCGGATGAGATCGCGGACCGATTTGAGAGCGAGAGGATCGGAACAGAGCATCTTTTGCTGGGGATCATCCGGGAGGGGCAGAATGTGGCTCTCCGCCTGATGAATACGATGGGGATCAATATACAGAAGGTGTATGTGGATCTTCTGACCGCCATGGGAGAGGATGTCAGTCAGTACAAGGAGGATCTGTACTCCCAGCAGAACGAGAGCCGGACGGACACCAT
This sequence comes from Lachnospiraceae bacterium, assembly GCA_021202575.1. Taxonomy (GTDB): domain Bacteria; phylum Bacillota; class Clostridia; order Lachnospirales; family Lachnospiraceae; genus RGIG6307. Next base: position 4,318 of record JAJQCU010000253.1, on the reverse strand, counting down.
CGAGCGGTACAGCCAGGATCTGACCCGACTGGCAAGAGAGGGAAAGCTGGACCCGGTGATCGGCCGGGATGAGGAAATCAACCGGACGATTCAGATTTTATCCCGCCGGACAAAGAATAATCCCTGCCTGATCGGGGAGCCGGGCGTGGGCAAGACCGCCGTTGTGGAGGGGCTGGCCCAGCGCATTGCGTCCGGCCAGGTGCCTTACTCTGTGCGCGGGAGACGGCTGCTGCCCCTGGATTTATCCGGCATGGTGGCCGGCAGCAAGTACAGGGGAGAATTTGAGGAGCGGATCAAGAATGTGATCCGGGAAGTCATCGCGGACGGAGACATCATCCTGTTTCTGGATGAGCTGCACACCATTATCGGGGCCGGCGGCGCGGAGGGCGCCATCGACGCTTCCAATATTTTAAAGCCTTCCCTCGCCAGAGGGGAGCTGCAGCTGATTGGGGCTACAACCATTACGGAATATCGAAAATATATTGAGAAGGACGCGGCTTTAGAGCGGCGTTTTCAACCGGTGACGGTGGAGGAGCCCAGCGAGGAGGAGACAGAGAAAATCCTGCAGGGGATTGTATATAAATATGAAGAGCATCATCAGGTGAAGGTACTGCCTGAGGCGATCACCGCTGCGGTGAAGCTCTCCTCCCGTTATATCAATGACAGAAATCTGCCGGATAAAGCAATTGATCTGATTGATGAGGCCGCCAGCGCGGTCAGGCTTGCTTCGGGGAAAGCGCCCACCGCCGCCGCGGAGAGCCGTGACGTTGTGGAACAGGTAAGAAAGCGGGATCTGGAGCTGGAGGAGGCCATCAAGGCGGGCGATATGGCGAAGGCCGGCGAGGTTCGCGCCCGTCAGGAGAAGGTGATCCACAGGCTGCACAGGTTCCGGGATAAGTCGGCGAACGCGCCGGAAAGCCGGGCGACAGTGGGCGAGGAGGACGTTGCCAGGGTAGTCAGCATGTGGACGAAGATTCCACTGACCCGGCTGCAGGAGAAGGAGAGCGACAGGCTTCTGAAGCTGGAGAGTATTCTGCACCAGCGGGTGATCGGGCAGGATGAGGCGGTGGACGCGGTGGCCCGGGCTGTCCGCCGGGGACGGGTTGGATTAAAGGATCCAAAGCGCCCCATTGGTTCTTTTTTGTTCCTCGGCCCTACCGGTGTGGGAAAGACGGAGCTTTCCAAGGCTTTAGCGGAGGCCATGTTCGGGGACGAGAACGCGCTGATCCGTGTGGACATGTCAGAGTATATGGAAGGACACTCTGTTTCCAAGATGATCGGCTCCCCTCCGGGCTATGTGGGCTTTGACGAGGGCGGGCAGCTTTCGGAGAAGATTCGCCGCAATCCTTATTCAGTGGTTTTATTTGATGAGATAGAGAAGGCCCATCCGGATGTGTTCAATATTTTACTGCAGGTGCTGGATGACGGCCACATCACGGATTCAAAGGGCCGGAAGGTCAGCTTCAAGAATACCATTCTGATCATGACCTCCAACGCGGGCGCGGCCCGGATTGTGGAGCCCAAAAACCTGGGCTTTGCCGCCGCCGATGACCAGAAGAAGGATTTTGAGCGGATGAAGTCCGGCGTCATGGAAGAGGTGAAGCGCCTTTTCAAGCCGGAGTTTATCAACCGAATCGATGAAATGATCGTGTTCCATCCGCTGACGCAGGAGGAAATGAAGGAGATTGTGAATCTTCTGGCCAAAGACCTGTCGAAGCGCTGTAAGGAGCAGATGGGCATCCGCCTGGTGTTAAGCCCCGCCTTAAAGGAGCATCTTGTGACAAAGTATTCCGACGCGAAGATGGGGGCCAGACCCTTAAAGAGGGCGCTGCAGACGGTAGTGGAGGATCCGCTGGCGGAAGAGCTTCTGCGGCAGAAAATTCCGGCGGGTTCCACGATAACAGCCGGATTTTCCGGCGGGAAGGTTACCTTCAGGGTAAAGAGAGAGCAGGAGCAGAATGGCGAGTAAAAATAAAAGCACCGTTTTTTTCTGTCAGCAGTGCGGGTACGAGTCCGCCAAATGGCAGGGCCAGTGTCCGGGCTGCAAAAGCTGGAACAGCTTTGTGGAGGAGCCGGTGAAAATGACATCCTCCGGCAAGCGCCTTTCCGCAGGGCTTCGGGAGGCGGCAGCCCCTGTGAGCCTGTCGCAGATTGATTTAAAGGAGGAGGACAGGCTGCTCACCGGTATCGCGGAGCTGGACAGGGTATTGGGCGGCGGTATCGTGGCGGGCAGCCTGACTTTGGTGGGAGGCGATCCGGGAATCGGCAAATCCACCTTGCTTTTGCAGGTATGCAGGAATCTGGCCTCCCGGGATATTCCGGTGCTCTATATTTCCGGGGAGGAGAGCCTGCGCCAGATCAGAATGCGGGCGGAGCGGATCGGGGAATTCTCGGAGAGCCTGCGGCTTCTGTGCGAGACCAATCTGGATACGATTGAGACTGTGGTCCGGTCCCAGAAGCCCCGGGTGGCGGTCATCGACTCCATTCAGACCATGTACCGGGAGGAGGTTGGCGCGGCGCCGGGAAGCGTCTCCCAGGTGCGGGAGAGCACCAATGTGCTCATGCAGCTGGCCAAGGTGGAGGGTATCAGCATTTTTATCGTGGGCCATGTGACCAAGGAGGGAACGGTGGCCGGCCCCCGGGTGCTGGAGCATATGGTGGACACGGTACTCTATTTTGAGGGGGACCGGCACGCCTCCTACCGGATTTTGCGGGGTGTCAAGAACCGTTTTGGCGCGACCGATGAGATCGGCGTCTTTGAGATGTGCGCAAACGGGCTGATGGAGGTGCCCAATCCTTCTGAGTATATGCTGACCGGCAGGCCGGAGGGAGCCAGCGGCTCTGTGGTGACCTGCTCCATGGAGGGCACCCGCCCTGTCCTGATCGAGATTCAGGCGCTGGTCTGTCAGACAAATTTCGGATATCCCAGACGGCAGGCCACGGGCACGGACTTCAACCGGGTGAATCTGCTGATGGCGGTGCTGGAAAAGCGGCTGGGGCTGCAGATGGGAAATTGTGATGCCTATGTCAATATCGCCGGAGGTATTCGGATTACCGAACCGGCCATGGATCTGGGAATTGCCCTGGCTGTGATTTCCAGTTTTCGGAATTTTCCGCTTGATGAGGGGCTGATGGTGGTGGGGGGGATCGGCTGACGCGGCGAGGTGCGGGCGGTCAGCCAGGCGAAGCAGCGGGTGCTGGAGGCTAAGAAGCTGGGGTTTACCAGCTGTATTCTGCCGCGGGTGTGCTTAAAGGATGTAGGAAACGTGGAGGGAATGCGGCTGTTTGGGGTGAGGGGCGTTTCTGACGCGATGCAGTATCTGTAGGAGATGATGGTATGAAGACAAAAAATACGAAGAAACAGGCGATAAAAAGGAAACTCGCGGGCAAGATGGTGCCGAAGGCGCAGGCTGAGCCCCAGGGAGAGGTGGAGGAGTATCTGTATATGCTGCCGGTGGATGTGTCGGTGCGGGATTTAAAGCCGGTGGTCCAGGTACAGGAAGAGAAAAAGGACATCTGGAGGGAGCTGGATCTGATGGAGGTGAAGCTTTCCCATGACAGCCTGATTTTCGAGAATTTCATGGACTGCTTTGAGAGCGCTTCCGATCAGGCCTTTTTGCGGGAAAACGGGGTGAAGAAGGTCTATGCCTTCAGCTATGATTCACTGGACAGGGCCGAGGCGGCGCGGGTGGTGAGGGACATCCACGCTGTTTTCGGCGGCTTTATCGCTTCCGACACAGAGGATTTGACGACCGTATATCAGCCGGAGGATTTCTGATGGAAGAGCAAAAGCCCTGGAGCGCGGTCTACAGAGAAAATTATATGCTCATGGACAGGATCAGGAACCGGGTGTTCGGGGAAAGCGGGATCACCAGTGCCCAGATGGGGGTGATGATCGTCCTGGATATGAGCCATAAGCCCCGCCTTACCATGAAGGAGCTGGAGAAGTGGATGTGCCTGGCCCAGTCTACGGTGGCCGGCCTTGTGGCGAGGCTGGAGCAGAAGGGCTTTGTGGAGTGCGGCTTCGATTCGGATGATAAGCGGATCAAGTGGGTCAAAAGAACTGACAGCGGCGTGCGGCTGTGCGAGCATACCAGAAGGGAAATGCACAGGCTGGATGAGGAATTTCTGAAGGATCTGACGGAGGAAGAGAGGGAGCTTTTTGTCAGCCTGCTCTTTAAGGTGAGGGCTTCCCTGGAGATGCAGGATACGAGAACCTGATTCACGCGGCGCATGGAGCGGGGTGGAAATTTTATGCAAAAAAACAGGGAAAAAGGAATTTTTTAAGCAGAATAAAAAATAGTGCACAAATATGGAA
>JAJQCU010000254.1:1250-7284 GCA_021202575.1 Lachnospiraceae bacterium | reverse complement strand
CGGCCCCGGAGACGCGCGCGATTAACCTGGGAGGTTATCACAATAAGGTGAAGCGCGGTTTCCTGATACAGCTGTATGAATGCTGTAAGAATGAGAATGTGACCTTCATTCATTTTGGAGATATTGACTGCGGCGGTTTTCAGATCTGGAGAGATTTAAGGGAAAAGACTCAGATTCCTTTTCAGACGGGCTGGATGGATATGGAAACTTATCTTTCCCACCTGCAATATGGAAAAGCCCTGACTTCAGGCGACAGAGAAAGGCTGAAACGCATGGCGCAGGATCCGTATTTTGCTAAGCAGCGGGAGCTGTTTTGGATGATGCTGGAGAAGGGTATCAAGATTGAGCAGGAGTGCGTGAGGCATACGGCTTATAAAATTTGGGAAATTCCCGCCCCTGTTTCTTGACATCCAAACGGGTCTATGCTAACATGTTAAAAGATTGTGGGGGACAGCGTCTTCCCGCAAAAGATATGCGGAAATCTGTTGAGGACAGGACTACAGAAAAACTGAGGAACCGGCTCAAAACAGGAACTACAGGTGTTATGCGGGTCTCATCCGGGGCAGAATTTTACGTAAAAAGAAAGGAAGGAATATTGTTATGGACTACATGGAAATTGTAGACGTAATCGGCAGAGAGATTTTGGATTCCAGAGGAAATCCGACAGTAGAGGCTGAGGTGACCTTAGCGGACGGCACCGTAGGCAGAGGCACGGCGCCCAGCGGCGCTTCCACCGGCGAGTTTGAGGCCCTGGAGCTTCGCGACGGCGACAAGAGCAGATATCTGGGCAAGGGCGTGACCAAGGCGGTTGAGAATATCAACACCACCATCAGAGACGCGGTTCTTGGCCTGGACGCTTCCGACACCTACGCAGTGGACAAGGCCATGATCGATGCGGACGGCACCAAGGACAAGTCCAATCTGGGCGCAAACGCTATCCTGGCCGTTTCCATCGCGGCAGCAAGAGCGGCAGCTCTTTCCCTGGACATTCCGCTGTATCGTTTCCTGGGCGGCGCTAACGCAAACCGTCTCCCGGTTCCGATGATGAACATCTTAAACGGCGGCGCACACGCCACCAACACTGTGGATACCCAGGAATTCATGATCATGCCTGTGGGCGCTCCCTCTTTCAAGGAAGCACTTCGCTGGTGCGCGGAGGTCTTCCATGCGCTGGCTTCTATCTTAAAGTCCAAAGGCCTTGCTACCTCCGTTGGCGATGAGGGCGGCTTCGCTCCCAACCTGTCCAGCGATGAGGAGACCATCGAGACCATCCTTGAGGCAGTGAAGAAGGCCGGCTATGAGCCCGGCAAGGACTTCATGATCGCCATGGACGCCGCTTCCAGCGAGTGGAAGGGCGAGAAGAAGGGTGAGTATATCCTGCCGAAGGCCGGCACTCACTATACCTCCGATGAGCTGATCGCTCACTGGAAGAGCCTGGTGGACAAGTACCCGATCATCTCCATCGAGGATGCTCTGGATGAAGAGGACTGGGAAGGCTGGCAGAAGCTGACCGCCGAGCTGGGCGACAGAGTTCAGCTGGTAGGCGACGACCTGTTCGTGACCAACACCGAGAGACTGAGCAAGGGCATCAGCCTGGGCTGCGGCAACGCTATCCTGATCAAGCTCAATCAGATCGGTTCCGTGTCCGAGACCCTGGAGGCCATCAAGATGGCTCACAAGGCCGGTTACACCGCCGTTACCTCTCATCGTTCCGGCGAGACCGAGGATACCACCATCGCTGATCTGGCGGTTGCTCTGAACACCTGCCAGATCAAGACCGGCGCTCCCAGCAGGAGCGAGCGTGTTGCCAAGTACAATCAGTTACTCCGCATCGAGGAGCAGCTGGGCGCGGCAGCGGTATATCCGGGCAAGGCAGCTTTCAATGTAAAATAAAGCAATTAAATAAGCAATTTCAGCCTCGTAAGGGGTGGAGACGCATGCAAAGCTGCTGTGAAGAGTAATGATTTTTTACAGGAAAAGTGAAAATGCAATCAAAAGGGAGCGGGAGAAATCCTGCTCCTTTTTGGCGTGTGAAAAATTCTGTGAATTGCTTTCAGAAGGGTTGTTAGAAGTGCGCTGATTATGGTAAGATAGAACAGAAGTTCGCAAAAAGGCACATACAAAAAGGGGCAGCCATGGCTTTCCTGATTTTTTGCTGTTGCGAAGAAACTGTTGTGAAATGATAAATGAGAGGCTTCTATGAGAGAGATTCATACATCTGTCCGGAATATGGTGGAATTCGTCTTCCGATCAGGCGATCTGGACAACCGGGGCCGGGGCAGCGCCGAACAGGCCATGCAGGAGGGCGGACGTCTACACCGTATGCTGCAGGCGAAGGAAGGAACTGCATATCAGGCGGAGGTCGGATTTAAATACATATATAATGCTGGAAGGTATGACATATATCTGGAGGGTCGCGCGGACGGAATTATTACCAACTATGTGCCGAAGGAATGGCAGAGTGATTTTGAGCAGTTCCCCCTGCTCTCCCCTGAGTACGGCATTATGAAGGAACCGGAGCCGTTGACCTATGTGGACGAGATCAAGAGCACATACCGGAACGTGGCGCATATCCGGGAGCCGGAGAGAGTTCATCTGGCGCAGGCCATGTGCTACGCTTACATGATAACCGAGCGGGATGAGCTGGAGCGCGTGGGCGTGCGTATGACATATATTCAGCGGGGCTCCAGGGAGGCCAGATATTTTCATCGGACTTTCAGTCGCTCAGAGATTACAGACTGGTTTATGGATACCATGAAGGAGTATCAGCGGTGGACGGATTATATGTATGACTGGGAAGAACTCAAGCTTCCCTCTATTCGGGCAGTGCCGTTTCCTTACGACTACAGAGAAGGGCAGAAGGAGCTGGCGTCCGGCGTATATCGGACAATTTTTCATGAAAAAAAGCTCTTTCTTGAGGCGCCTACCGGCACAGGCAAGACTCTGGCGGTGCTCTATCCTTCCGTGAAAGCGGTAGGACAGGGGCTGGCGAATATGATTTTTTATGTCACGGGTAAAACGGTCACGGCAGCTGTTGCGGCGGACTCGCTGGAATTATTGCGCTCAAATGGGCTGCGGTTCAAGGATGTGATGCTGACCGCCAGGGAAAAGATCTGCCTTAACGAGGTCTGTGACTGCAACCCGTCGGCCTGTCCGTACGCGAAGGGGCATTTTGACCGGGTCAATGCCTGTCTGTATGACATGATCACTCACGAGGAATATTTTCACAGAGATTGCATTCAGGAGTACGCCTACCGGTATCAGGTCTGCCCTCACGAGTTGAGTCTGGACCTGACAGATTTTGCCGACGCGGTGATCGGGGATTATAATTATGTGTTCGACCCTCATGTATATTTACAGAGATTTTTTGGGGCTGCCGCGGGCAGGGAGAAATATATTCTGCTGGTGGATGAGGCTCATAACCTGCTGGATCGGGCCAGGGATATGTACAGCGCGGTGCTGGTGAAGGAGCGGGTGCTGGCAGCCAGACGGCTGGTGAGAGAAGCCGCTCCGTATACGGTGGGACGCGGAGGGGAAGAAAGCAATCTGAGTTTGACAGAAGGATCAGCGGAGGAAGCCGGCGCGTCCATGACGAAGCGCCCTCTGATCAAAGCTGCTTCGCCTTTACAGGAACGGCCGGTGAAAGAAATCGACTCTCCTCTGGAAAAGCACCTGAATCGATTGAACAAGGCATTGCTTTCGCTGAAAAAGAAAAGCAGCAGCGCCGGCCTGACAGTGCTGGAGGAGCCGGAGGAGGTTTACCAGGCGGTGGAAAAGGTAACAGAGGATCTGGACAGCTGGCTGGCCGAGAGGGATAGGCATCCCATGCCGCGGGAGCTGCTGGATTTTTACTTTGAGCTGAGCCATTTTGAGCTGATTTACCGTCTGTTAAACGAAAAATATGTGGTGTACGGGGAAAACCGGGAGAACGGGGAATTCTGGTTAAAGCTGTTCAATGTGGACCCTTCGGCCAACCTGAGAGAGTGTATGGACCGCTGCCGCAGCAGTATTTTGTTCTCCGCAACCTTTCTGCCGATTCAGTATTACAAGGAGCTTTTGGGGGGAACGAAGGAGGACTACGAGGTCTACGCCGAGAGCTGTTTTTCAAGGGAAAAGCGGGCGCTGCTTGTGGCGAAGGATGTGACAAGCAAATATACCCGGCGCAACCGCGGGGAGTATGAGAAGATTGCCCATTACATTCAACGGACTGTGACTGCCAGGCAGGGGAATTATATGATTTTCTGTCCGTCTTATGCCTATATGCAGGAAATATTTCATGTATATGGGGAGCTTTTCGGAGAGGATGAAGAGATTTCATGCATGGTACAGAGTGAGCGCATGAGCGAGGAGGAGCGGAGAGGATTTCTGGACAGATTCCGGGGAAATGGGGCCGGACAGACAGACGCGCCGGACCAGTTATGCGAAAATGGAGTGATACAGGAAGTGACAGTGGGGAAGGGATCCCTTCTGGGCGTCTGTGTGCTTGGCGGTATTTTTTCTGAGGGAATCGATCTTGCAGGGGACAGTCTGATCGGCGCCGTGATTATTGGCACCGGTCTGCCCCAGGTTGGACAGGAAAAGGAGCTGCTGCGCCGTTATTTTGATGAAAAAGGAGAAAGCGGCTTTGACTACGCTTATCGGTTTCCGGGCATGAATAAGGTTATGCAGGCTGCCGGAAGAGTGATCCGTACCAGAGATGATGTGGGAGTGGTAGTGCTGCTGGACGAGCGCTTTCTGCAGGGGCAGTACCGGAATCTTTTCCCGCGGGAGTGGGACAATTATCAGGCAGTGGATTTAAATACTGTCCAGGGGAAGCTGGAGAGGTTCTGGGACGGCTTCTGAAATCCACAGAAGAAGAGAGGCGCCGCTGTGCCACGGAAGAGTGTTCCGTGGCAGGGGCGCCTCATCAGGCGTTCTGCAAAAGAGAGGAAATGACTGCCGCATGGCGCGGCAGTTTATACCTCCGCGATCAGCTCTACCTCGCAGAGAACATTCTTAGGAAGCGTTTTCACCGCCACACAGGAGCGGGCCGGTTTTTCAGTGAAATATCTGCCGTATATTTCGTTGAAAGCGTTGAAATCACCCATGTCCGCCAGGAAACAGGTTGTCTTGACGGTCTGGCCGTAGGAGCTTCCTGCGGCGGAGAGGAGAGCCCCAAGATTCTTCATCACCTGCTCGGTCTGCTCCTCAATGGTGGAGCCGACGACAGCGCCGGTGGCAGGATCAAGGGCGATCTGGCCGGAGGTGAACAGCAGGCCGCTGGAAATGTAAGCCTGGGAATAGGGACCGATGGCGGCAGGCGCGTTGGGGGTGGAAATTTTTTTCATGTTTTGATACCTCATTCTTTCATAATGTAGATGTGACTGCCGGAAAAGCTCCGGCGGTTTTGTCTGTGTATGCATTTTCATCGCTTGTGCTCATTATATCCTGTTTTTTTGAATACAGCAACCGGAAATCAAATTTTGCGAATGGAACAATGGGTTGGCTGCTTCCGGGCGCATTCAACCGCACATATGGAAAATTGTCATGCATTTGCGGGATTCCTCAAATTTGACACAGGCGTCATCGCAAAGCGACGCAAAAGTTTTCAGAAAATGATGTGGATAACTTTGTGGACAGTGTGGAAAAATTCATTTGCGTCTTGCTTGTCTGACACCAAAAATGTGAATAAAATCAGATGTTATCCACATGACAAGTGCGTCATAAGAGAAATTTAAGGGAAAATCTATTGACCTGAGCGAAAAGCGGCATTATAGTAAAAGAGTGAATTGTTTGAATTTTCGGTATTCTTTGTAAAATGATAGAAAGCGGTCAAAAACCAGCGCCCCGGATGGATGGAGGGAATATCCCGGGTAAATCCGCGAGGGGAAAGTATAGAGAGAGGATATGGGAAAGGTATTGAAATTTCTGCTGGCGGCGGCAATCTGCGTTGCGGGCATTTTCCTGGGGCGGGAGCTTCTCTCCGGTTCAGATGTGGAGATTCCGGTGATCAGCGATCTGATGGACAGCATCCATATTGATCCGGAGAATTTTA
>JAJQCU010000254.1:0-1240 GCA_021202575.1 Lachnospiraceae bacterium | reverse complement strand
ATATTGGCCTGGAGCCCTTTTATACGATAGAGGATGATACAGCTCTGTTTACTGAAAATGGGACGGTTGTGGAGGATCAGGCGATCAGCGCCGGATACAGCGGGGAGAGCTTTCAGAGCGTGGAGCTGAAAACGTCACAGGTGAATTTGACGGTGGGCATGTCATCGGAGAATACTCTGTATGTGGAATCGGAGAAGGTTCAGAGATATCAGGCCTATGTGGAGGATCAGGTCCTTTATATTATAATAGAAGGAACGCTGTCAGCCTCCAGCGCTGTGGAGGGAGATGGGATTATGCCTTCTGTGCAGCTGCTCCTGCCCTCCGGCTTTGCTCAGAACGGAGGCGCCTTTGGTCTGGAGGTTCTGGCTTCAAATGTGACTGTGGAGGCGCTGCAGACGGACTCCATGGAGTTGAAGGTCAGCGCGGGAGTGGTGAAGCTTGATTCTATGGTGAGCAGAGAGCTTGCGGTCACTATGTCGGCGGGCAGTGTGACAGGGCAGAATATGAATATCACGGAGAGCTCAGACCTGGAAATGTCGGCGGGGAGCATGTCGCTTGCCGGAAATCTGTCGGGGACGATAACGGCGCAGGTGACCGCGGGCGACATGACGCTTAAGCTGGAGCAGCCCTTCGAGGCTTATGACTGTCAGATTGTGTGTGCCGCCGGAAAGGTGACGGTGGCCGGGGAGAGCTACAGCGGGCTGACAGCCGCGGAGACAATCAGCCATGGGGGCGCAAATCTGCTGGATATCAACTGTTCTGTGGGCGTGATAAATGTGGAGTTTGAGTAATTTTGAATGTTTTTGGATTTCGGGAGGCGCTGAATGTCCGGGGGACATCCGCTTCCACCAGGGACGTTTGCGGTGCAGCGCGAACCGTAGCGAAGCGAAGACCAAAGCGCGAAGAAATCCGGGGGTATCATTTGAATAATATGGAGAAAAAGAAAAGGTGGGTCGATGCATAATAGTCGACCCGCCTTTTATGAGGGAAAGTATCTGAATGAGAAATATTCAAAATAGCGGAGATTTCGCGACAGTTCCTTAGGAAAGTCACTTAATCTGGAAGAAAAAGCCGGCCTTTTTTAGTACAGGCCGAAGCGCGTTGTATACCACAACCACAACCACGGTGCACACCACGGCGTTGATGGCGGTGGCGCCGGCGGACCAGGTGGCGAAGATTTTGGCCACCTCGCTGGGAACGCCCAGAATATAATTTTTATAAAAATATCCCACGATGGGGT
>JAJQCU010000423.1 GCA_021202575.1 Lachnospiraceae bacterium | reverse complement strand
CTTCAGCGGCGATCTTTAAATTTTCCTGAAGCTGTTCCAGAATCCGGCACCCCAGCATGGAGGTTTCTCCCTGCCTTGCGTCGGTAAGAGCTTCTTTCATGTCCGGCGTCAGAAAGTGATTGGCTTCAATGCACATTTCCCGGATATTGTCTGTAATTTCCGAAACTGAAATTGTTCTCATCTGCTTTCCCCGTATCTGCTACGATCAATGTCAGGCCGCTCTGCCCGAGCCGACAGTCTGCCCCGATTCATCCGCATTTCTCCGCCCTTATCCCAGAATCTGCTTCTGAATGGCGTCCATCTCCTCCGTCGGCAGTTCCTGTGGTTTCCACGTTACTATCGATGAGCCGCCCGTATATCGGGGAATTAAATGGCAGTGAAAATGAAACACCGTCTGCCCTGCAGCCTCGCCATTATTCTGCACAATATTGATACCGTCAGCGTTCAAATTCTTCGTCAGCCGCTCCGCCATCTTCTTTGCCAGTATCATCACCTTTCCGGCTGTTTCATCCGGAATCTCATGGATGTCCGCGTAATGCTCCTTTGGCAAAATCAGCACATGGCCCTTTGACGCGGGGCTTGCGTCCATGATTACATTAAATTCATCGTCCTCGTACACACTTCTGGTGGGAATATCCCCGTTTGCCAGCTTGCAGAAAATACAATCGTCTCTTTTCATAATTAATACGCCTTTCCCCAGTAAACCATTTTTTTCGCCGGCCTGCCGCAACAGACACATACATTAGATAAGCGCTCCTGCTCAAAGGGCATACAGCGGCTGGTTACCGATAGTTTTTCCTTAATCTTGTCCTCGCAGGCCTGGTCGCCGCACCACATGGCCTTCACAAAGCCGGTTTTTTCCGCGAAAATACTCTCCAGCTCCTCCATATTCCGGGCGACCCAGGTGTGGGTATCGCGATGCTTTCTTGCCTTTTCCAGCATATCCCGCTGCATGGATTCCAGGATTTCCCCGACCTGCTCCTCCAGCTCATCGAACGGCACATTAATCTTCTCAAAATTATCTCTTCTGCAGACCACGCACCTGCCCGCTTCAATATCCTTAGGACCTACCTCAATCCGGATCGGAACACCCCGCATTTCCTGCTCCGCGAACTTCCAGCCGGGGCTCTTGTCAGAATCGTCCACCTTGACGCGGAAGCCTTTCACAAGCAGGCGGTCCCTCAGCTCGGCGGCCTTTTCCAGCACCCCTTCCTTCTTTTGCTGAATGGGGATGATCATCACATGGGTGGGCGCCACTTTCGGAGGCAGGCACAGCCCACGGTTATCGCCGTGCACCATAATGATCGCGCCGATCAGCCGAGTGGTCATCCCCCAGGAGGTCTGGTGGACATATTTTAATGTATTATCCTTATCCGTGAACTGAATGCCGAAGGCTTTCGCGAAGCCGTCGCCGAAATTATGGCTGGTGCCGCTCTGCAGCGCCTTACCGTCATGCATCAGAGCTTCAATCGTATATGTTGCCTCCGCTCCTGCAAATTTCTCCTTCTCCGTCTTGCGTCCCTTAATCACAGGAATGGCCAGCACCTGTTCACAGAAATCCGCGTACACATTCAGCATCTGAAGCGTCCGCTCCTCCGCCTCCTTGGCGGTGGCATGGGCCGTGTGCCCCTCCTGCCACAAAAACTCCCGGCTGCGCAGGAAGGGACGGGTCTCCTTCTCCCAGCGGACCACGCTGCACCACTGATTATAAACTCTGGGCAAATCCCTGTAGGAATGAATGTCATTTTTATAAAAATCACAGAACAGAGTCTCCGAGGTGGGACGCACACAAAGCCGCTCCTGAAGGGGCTGCATGCCGCCGTGGGTCACCCAGGCCACCTCGGGCGCGAAGCCCTCCACATGGTCCTTTTCCTTATTTAATAAGCTCTCTGGAATAAACATGGGCAGATAAACATTCTCCACGCCCACTTCCTTGAATCTGGCATCCAGTTGCGACTGAATCAGCTCCCAGATCGCGTAGCCGGCAGGCTTGATGACCATGCAACCCTTAACCGAGGTATAATCAATCAACTCCGCCTTCTTCACCACATCCGTGTACCATTGGGCGAAATCCTCCTCCATTGAGGTGATCGCCTCCACCATCTTCTTGTCAGCCATTTTCTCTTCTCTCCTCCTGAATATTCTCCACCTGTGCAGCTGCACATGTGGAATATTTTCATTGATGGAAAAATCCACCGCGCTTTTCTGATATTCCGTCAGGTGTGCGTTTCTCCGGCTCTCCCCGGAAACCAAAAAAGGCAGTACGTCGCTCCTTCCTCAAGGGACCGGAATCCGGCGGTACCACCCTGTTTTATGCTCTCACATACACTCTTTGCCGTTAACGCCTGCCTGCGTCGCGCTTTCACGCGCAGCTCCCCGGAGGGTTTCCGTAATATGCGGCGGGAATTCGCACCATCCATTCCCTCTCTGCTGCCCAGTCTTACGTACTTGCCCGGTTCTTCGCTCATGTGCTCAAATTTTAGAATAATTTTATAACCGTGTCAAGTACTTTTTATCACAGTTACGATATATGTCATTTGATTTCTGCCAAACAGAGCAATTTATACATTTTCCCGCACATCATTCTCCTTCCCCGGCGCGCTCACCCTGCGAAAGGCCGCGTCGATTAAAAGATAGGCAACCGGTCCCTTAAAAATCCCGCTGGCGCCAAACAGCTGCAGCCCCGCAAACACTGACATCCACATTCCCAGAGCGGGAAGCCGCAGACTGCCGCCCAGAAGCTTCGGCTCCAGCGTTTCCCGAAGAATAGAGCATACAAAATATAAAACAGCACAGACAATGGCCGCCGCCATATTTTTCTGTAAAAGCTGCCAAAGCGCCAGAGGAATCATGACACTGCCGATACCGAAAACCGGAAGAAAGTCCAGGAATCCCGCCGCCAGTCCCCAGAGGATCCCACCCGGTATGCCAATCAGCCATAATGCCGGACAGAGGATGGCCATCACGACCAGCATCAGGATTCCCTGAGTTTTCAGCCAAGCTCTCCCATAGCTCAGCACGTCCCCGCACAGCTCCAGAACCAGCTTTCCGCCCACAATCCCTCTCAATCCCTCCACAATCCGGTCATACAGCCCCGCCATCAGAAACGCCGACAGAGCAAAAGCTCCAAAATAAAACAAAAGTCTTCCGCCCCACCGTACCGCTGCAAATGACAACTCCGTCATCTCTCCGAAGCCCTTTTCCTGCAGCCAGGCTATTGCTTTCTGTACATATTCCTGATTCCAGAGGCGGACGCACCGGCCAAAGTCAAAGCAGCGAAGACAGGGGAGCAGCGCGAAGCATACGCCATAGGTCAGAATCACAATGATAATCAAAAGCACCAGATAAGCCGCCGCGCCGCGCCGGACCCGCCATCTGCGGCCAAGTCTGTCCAGCGACGGGTTTACGGCCATGAGAAAAAGAAAGGCCAAAATCACCGGGCCAAAATATTTCCAGATGATGGTAAGAAAAAAATACACTATCACTGTAATCAGCAATAGTGTACCTATCGATCTTTTCTTTCGTTCCGCGCCATGCCCCATCCTGTGTCTGCCTTTCCGTCCGTACCCGCAAATACGCCTTCATTCGTCAGACATAGTATCAGCAAAAAGAAGGAATTTATTGATACATCAATGCGTTTCCTGAAATTGGCTTCCCAGAGCCTCCCGCATTGTGAAACCCAAATCCACTTCTAACGCATCTGTGCCTTTCCTCCATCAGAAAAAGCGAACTCCCGGAAAGCCGCGTTCTGAGGCTCTGTGGTGAAGCACAGCTCTTTTCCTGTTTTTGGATGAATCAGCCAAAGACTGTCCGCGCACAACGCCACATTCCTAACATTCAGAGCCCGACTCGCCTCCAGGCTCTCCGCGGTTCCGTATTTCTGATCGCCCAAAAGAGGCATTCCATGAAAGGCCATCTGGCAGCGGATCTGGTGAAAGCGGCCGGTTTCCAGTTCAATCCCTGCAAGTGCGGTATTTTCATGGCATTCCAGAATTTTGTACGTTAATATGGCCTCTTTCATTTCGGAAGGCTTCCCGTAGGTTCCTTTCTTCCCGAAGGTTCCTGATACGTCTCCGGGAACCGGGACTGCCGCAATGCGGGCTCTGCCGCCCTCTTTTCCCATGAAATCTGTCAGCTTCGCCACCGTCCTCGGCTCCGGTCCAGTCCCCCGGGGCAGATACAGAACCGCGCGATAGGACTTTTTCAGCTGTCCCGTCCGCAGCTGGCTGCTCAATACGGAAGCGGTTTCAGGGTTCTTCGCAACTGCCAGCAGACCCTCCACCGGCTGATCCAACCTGTGAACCAGTCCCAGCCAAGGAACGCCCGCGCCATGGCTCAGATAAAGCTTCAGCTCACTGACCGCATCCATCCGGGCCACATCTGCGCTCTCCGTCGCCAGCCCGGCAAGCTTATAAATCACCAGAAGCCGCTCATCCTCGTATATAATCCTCGTTCTCATACATTATATCGTGACAAAATGCGTCACGATCCAATTCGCCGCTCCCCAGACATGCAAGCATGCCTTTCTCGCTTGCGCTCATTATATCTTGAAGCGGTAGCCGACCCCCCAGATTGTCTCAATATACTGAGGCTTCGCGGTATCATACTCAATCTTTTCCCGGATTTTTTTGATATGGACAGTTACGGTGGCAATGTCTCCTACAGACTCCATATTCCAGATTTCCCGGAAAAGCTCCTCCTTGGTATATACATGATTGGGATTCTCAGCCAAAAAGGTCAGCAGGTCAAATTCCTTGGAGGTAAAGACCTTTTCCACCCCATCCACATAAACTCTGCGAGCCGTCTTATCGATGCGGATGCCGCGAATCTCCACGATGTCATTTTCCTTGCTGTGGCTGCCCACCAGCCGCTCATATCTGGCCATGTGCGCCTTGACTCTCGCCACCAGTTCACTGGGGCTGAAGGGCTTGGTCATATAATCGTCGGCGCCAAGGCCCAGCCCTCTGATCTTGTCAATATCATCCTTCTTGGCGGAAACCATCAGGATCGGGATATTTTTCTTTTCCCGGATGCTCTTGCAGACCTCAAAGCCATCCATGCCGGGCAGCATCAGATCCAGCACCACCAGATCAAAATCCTCTTTTAACGCCATATCAAGTCCCGTATCGCCGGCATTGGCGATGGCGACTTCAAACCCGGAAAGCTCCAGATAGTCCTTTTCCAGGTCGGCGATTTCCACTTCATCCTCAATAATTAAAATTCTGCTCATCTTCGTCCTCCTTATGCCGGGTCGGCGCTGTGCCGCCTTATGCCTGCCCCGTATATTTTCTTAATACAAAGTGCATACAGGTTCCTTCCCCCTCCTTGCTGGTGGCCCATATGTATCCGCCATGATCCTGTATAATCTTTTTCACAATGGAAAGCCCCAGTCCGCTGCCGCCGGTGCTGGAATTTCTGGAAGAATCCGCCCGATAGAACCTGTCGAAAATATTCTGCAGATCCTTTTGGGCGATGCCCTTGCCGTTATCCTCAATCTCCACCCGGATGGCGTCCACCTCGTCCAGAATGCGGATGCTGATCTCCCCGTGAGGCTTATCCATATATTTGACACTGTTGCTGACGATATTATTGACCACACGCTTGATCTGCTCAGGGTCCGCGATGACCATGGTATCGTCTGCGACCAGATTTTCATAATTTAATGTAAAATTCTGGCTCTCCAGATCCATGCCGATCTCTTCAATGCAGTCTGTAAAATACTCCCGCACGGCAATTTTCAGGAAATGATAGGGGATGCAGTTATTATCCACACTGGAATACATGGTCAGCTCATTGATCAGCCTGTCCATGTCAACGGCTTTATTATATATAATGTGTACATAACGGTCAAGCTTCTCCGGCGTATCCGCCACTCCGTCCATGATCCCTTCCACATAGCCCTTGATGGAGGTGATGGGGGTTTTCAGATCGTGGGAAATATTGCTGATCAGCTCCTTATTCTGCTTCTCATTCTGGAGCTTCTCCTCGGAGTTCTCCTTCAGGCGAAGCCGCATGTCCTCGTAATTGCGGTAAAGGTCGCCGATCTCGCCTTTGCCCAGAGTCTCCAGGCGATATTCAAAGTTGCCGTCCTTGATTTCCTGCATGGCGTTATTCAGCTCATCGACAGGCTTCAGCACCCCTTTGTAAATCCACCAGGAATAGATAACGCTGGTCAGAATCAGGATAATAACCATGGAAATAAACATGGATCTCAGAAATCCGAAGGATACCAGCTGCCTGTAGCTCTCCAGCATATCCGGCATCAGGACAACGGTTCCGTCATCCTCATACTCTATTTCTGTAGAAATCTCCTGACGCACATCGACAATATTTCTTTTCAGAAAATATCCGCCGACCAGAAGGAATGTGACAGATATTAGGATCAGAGGCACAGCCACAATCACCACCAGTGTCACAAGAATTCGCGTTTTCAGTTTCATAAAATTGCTAACCTCACCAACGGAGAAAAATACATTTCAATGGGTCTTAGTCCGCCGGATGCGGTTCCATCCATATCCCTGCAAATAAGGACAGCATACTAACCCCTTCGTGGGTATTTTACCATGATTCACTGTCTTTGACAAAAAAAATTACGTGAAATATATAAAAAAAGAATAAAGTTATTGACAAGTCTGTAAATCCTATTATAATAACAATAACGATTACTATTATTGAGGAAATGACAATGACAGTGAAGCACAGTCGGCAGCGGGAATGCATCAAAAGCTTCCTGATGACCAGAAAGGATCATCCAACCGCAGATACGGTCTACATGCACGTCCGGGACCAGTTCCCCAATATCAGCCTGGGAACAGTCTACCGCAATCTCTCCCTGCTGACCGAGCTGGGCGAGATCCAGCGGATCAACGTAGGGGACGGCGTGGATCATTTCGACGCGGACACATCAGAGCACTATCACATCGTGTGTACGAAGTGCGGCTGTGTTCAGGATGTCCGGATGGAGGTGCCGCGGTTATTGTCTGAGGCAAATAGTAATTATGACGGTGTTGTCACCGGGCAGGCGATCCTGTTTTACGGCACCTGTCCTGCCTGTCTGAAAACACATTAGGAACTGTCTCACTTATTACTCTTATTATTTTTATGGAAAGGAAAGGATTTTATTATGAAGTATGTATGTCAGGTATGTGGTTATGTTTACGAGGGAGACAACCCTCCCGCTGAGTGCCCGGTGTGCCATGTCGGCCCGGACAAATTCAAGGCCGTTGAGGGCGAAATGACCCTCGCCGCAGAGCATGAGTACGGCATCTATGACAAGACTGTGAAGAATAACCCCGACAACTGCGAAGAGGACAAGAAATACATCTTCGAA
>JAJQCU010000410.1:4041-7459 GCA_021202575.1 Lachnospiraceae bacterium | reverse complement strand
GATGATGAGACAGCCACAGATGCGGCGCGCCGGGAGGATCAGGATGAGCCGGACGGCGAAGGCAACCAAGGAAATTCGGCGGCCGGCATGGATACCGACAGCAGCGGACATCTGATTGAGGACTTTGAGATTATTTACCAGATGCCGGAGTTGCCCACCGGCTGTGAGGTCGTGGCGCTGACCATGGCGCTGCACTATTACGGCTTTGACGTGGACAAGACAGTCATGGCCTCGGACTATCTGCCAACGGCGGACGCGGTTTTTTACGTTGGAAGCGACGGCCTCAAGTATGGCCCGGATTTGAATAAATATTTTGTGGGAAATCCGTTTTCGAATGGCGGGTATATCTGTGGGACGGAAGCGATTCTGACCGCGGCGAACAGTTATCTTGAGGATGTGGGAAGCTCCATGATGGCGGTTGACATGACGGGCGCCTCCGTGGAGGAACTGTACCGCCTTGTCAGTCAGGATGTGCCGGTTGTGGTATGGGTGACCATCGGCATGACGGAGCGCTATTCCACCGCCGGTTGGTATACGGAGGAGGGCGAGTACGTGGAATGGAGCAGCAATGACCATGGAGCGGTTCTGATCGGATACACCGAGGATACGGTTACCATCGCTGACCCCATCTCCGGGCTGGTGGAATACAGCCGGGAGGACTTTGAGAGCGTCTTTGAGTCCAGAGGGAATCAGTGCGTGATACTGAGGGGCTGAAAGTGAGAAATGCTTAACGGGAGATGAAACTATTCACAGTAACGGAATATAACAGAAGATGAAGGATGAAAAAGCGGCGGACGTATTGATTTTGCCGCTTTTTTTGACTATAATCGTAAAAAACTGTATCAGAAAAGGGTACTGTGAACAGTAATCAGAAAAGTGAGGTTCCACAAATGAAAATTATCGACATTATTACCGGCGACAAACCAAGCCTTTCCTTTGAGGTGTTTCCGCCGAAGACCAGCGCCACCTACGAGTCCGTGATGAAGGCGGCGGGCGCAATCGCTGACCTGCACCCAAGCTATATGAGCGTCACCTACGGCGCGGGAGGAGGGACATCCCAGTATACCATGGAGATTGCCCAGTTTCTGCAGTCGAAGGGGGTTACGCCATTGGCTCATTTAAGCTGTGTCTCCTCCACGCGGGAGGATGTGGCCGAAAAGCTTGCGGAATTAAAGGAGAGGGGCATCGAGAACGTGCTCGCTCTCAGGGGCGATATTCCGGAGGGGCTGGACATGACCAGCCTGGATTATCATTATGCCAGTGAGCTGACCCGGGAAATCCGTGCAGCCGGACCCTTCTGCATCGGCGGCGCCTGCTATCCGGAGGTTCATCCGGACAGCCCAAACAGTGTGGAGGACATCCGCCATCTGAAGGAAAAGGTGGACGCGGGCTGCCAGTTTCTGGTGACGCAGATGTTTTTTGACAATAATATTTTTTATAATTTCCTGCGCCGGGTCCGGGAGGCTGGCATCACGGTGCCGGTGATTCCCGGGATTATGCCTGTCACCAACGCAAAGCAGATCAAACGCTCCATCGCCCTCTCCGGCAACTCCCTGCCTCAGCGGTTCCGCTACATTATCGACCGCTACGGCGACAAGCCGGCGGCCATGAAGCAGGCGGGCATCATCTATGCCACGGAGCAGATCATCGACCTGTACGCCAACGGAATCAACGCGGTGCATGTTTATTCCATGAATAAGCCGGATGTGGCGGCCGCGCTGCAGTCCAATCTGAGTGAGATTATCTGATGAGCGCGGTTTTGCGGGAGGTTTCCGGGGAGCAGATCCATATCAGTGAGAGAGAATTTGCGGCCCGGCTGGGACAGCCGGTTTCGGCGCTGCAGCCGGGACTCAGGGAGGAGTGCGAGGAGATGCTTTCTTCGGTGGCCAGCTATCGGTACTGTTTCAGGAGAACACGGGTGACGCGTCCGGGGGAGGACAGGCTGGATCTGGGTTTTGGGGAATTTCACAGCCATGCCCTGACCTTAAATCTGAGGGGCTGTGAGGAGACAGTGCTCTTTGCGGCGACCCTGGGAGCGGGGGTGGACCGATTGATGAAGCGGCTGTCGGTGACATCCCCGGCCAGGCACTTCGTGGTGAACGCCCTTTCCTCGGCAACGGCGGAAGCGCTGTGCGACCTGGCCAACCGGGAGATCGCGACGCTGGTGCTGGGGGAGACGGGCCGGATCTGCGCACCCCGCTTTTCCCCGGGCTACGGCGATATGCCCCTGTCGGTTCAGCCGGGCTTTATTCAGTTTGTAAACGCGGGGAAGCTTTTGGGGATTACCCTGTCAGAGGCGTATTTTATGTATCCCACCAAGTCGGTGACGGCGGTGGTGGGGATACGGGAGCGGTAAGGAACTGCCGCGAAGCGGATACGTATTTCTGCAAGGCCTGTTGATAAGGAAGCTGCCATTCACAGCAGCTAAGGGAGAGAAATTATGCCATCCATTCTTGAACGCATCAAAAAAGAGCGCATTTACCTTGACGGCGGCACCGGCACTATGCTTCAGGCCGCGGGTCTTTCCGGCGGCAGGGGACCGGAGCTGTGGAATGTGGAAAACCCGGCGGAAATCAGCAAGCTTCACCTCGCCTATCTGGAAGCGGGCTGCACGGTCATCTCCACCAACACCTTTGGCGTCAGCTGCCTGAAATATGACAATTATGAGGAGCTGATCCGGGCGGCCTTCGCCTGTGCCAGGGAAGCCTTAAAGGACTATCCGGACCGGTATCTGGCCTTTGACGTGGGTCCCACGGGCCGTCTGCTGCAGCCCATCGGCGATCTGCCGTTTGAGGAGGCGGTTTCTGTCTTTGCGGCGAATATGCGGGTGGCGGCGGATTGCGGCGCGGACTGTATCCTGATTGAGACCATGAACGACAGCTATGAGACTAAGGCGGCGGTGCTGGCGGCGAAGGAAAGCTGCAATCTGCCGGTGTTTGTCACCAATGTGTATGATTCCGGCGGCAAGTTGATGACCGGCGCGGACCCGGCGGCGATGATCGCCCTGCTGGAGGGACTGGGCTGCGACGCGGTGGGGATGAACTGCTCCCTATGTCCGGATCAGATGCTCTCCCTGGTGCCTGTCTTTGCGGAATATGCCTCGGTTCCCATTATTGTGACGCCTAACGCCGGTATTCCCCGGGTGGTGAAGGGGCAGACGATTTATGATATTGGCCCGGAGGATTTCGCGGAATATATGGTGCGGATCGCCCAGACGGGAGCCACGATTCTGGGCGGCTGCTGCGGCACCACGCCGGAGTATATGCGCAGGGTGATTGAGACGACCCGGAATCTGCCGTATCAGCTGCCGGAGAGAAAAGAGCGCACACTGATTTCCTCCTATACTCACGCTGTGGAATTAAAAAACGGGCCGGTTCTCATCGGCGAGCGCATCAACCCCACCGGCAAAAAGAAGCTG
>JAJQCU010000410.1:0-4031 GCA_021202575.1 Lachnospiraceae bacterium | reverse complement strand
ACGACTATATTTTGCAGGAAGCTATCCGCCAGTGCGACGCGGGGGCGCCGGTGCTGGATGTGAATGTGGGACTTCCCGAGATTGATGAGCCGGAGATGATGTGTGCCGTGATCAGCCAGGTGCAGGCGGTCAGCGACGCGGTGCTGCAGATCGACACCTCCGACCCCGCCGCGCTGGAGCGGGCCATGAGGCTGTATAACGGAAAGCCGCTGGTCAACTCCGTCAACGGCAGTGAAAAGAGCATGAGGGCGGTGCTCCCACTGGTAAAAAAATACGGCGGCGCCCTGATTGTGCTGACCATCGGGGAGGACGGCATCCCGCAGACCGCCGAGGGACGAGTGGAAATCGCAACGCGGGTGGCGGAGGAGGCGGCAAAATACGGCATTGACAAGAAGGAGCTGATTGTGGATCCTCTTGCCATGACCATCTCCTCGGACGCGGGGAGCGCCGGGGTGACGATTGAGGCCATCCGGCTTCTGAAGGAGCAGGGCTTCGGCACCAGCCTGGGCGTGTCCAATATTTCCTTTGGCCTGCCCGCGAGAGACCGCATCAATTCCACCTTCTTTGCCATGGCTCTGGAAGCGGGGCTGGACTGCGCCATCATGAATCCCTTCTCCGGGCCGATGATGGATGTGTATTACGCATTCCGGGCGCTGAGGGTGTATGATAAAAACTGCACGGATTATATCGCCTATGCGGCGGCGCATCCGATGAGTCCGGCGCCGACGGGCAGCGGGGTCGGAGCAGCGGGTGGGCATACGACAGGAGCAGCGGGAGCGACCGGCCAAACAGGTATGGCTGTAACCGGAGCTTCTGACAGCCGGACAGGCGCGTCAGGAGAGTGCGTCTCAAGGCCAGGGCTTTTGCAGGGAAATTCTGGCGGTGGCGTAACGACCAGGTCAGGAAGCCCCGATGGCGGAGAAGGCGCTTCTCAGGAGAGTCCCCTCCAGTACGCCATCCGCATGGGGTTAAAGGAGCGGGCCCAGACAGAGACACGTGAGCTTATTACACGGATTGAGCCGCTATCCGTCATTAACGACCATGTGATCCCCGCGCTGAACACTGTGGGGACAGCCTTTGAGCAGAAAAAAATGTATCTCCCCCAGCTTCTGATGAGCGCGGAGGCAGCCACGGCCTCCTTTGAGATCGTGAAGTCCGTTATGCCAACGGCAGCGGAAAATGACGGAAGCATCAGGCCGGTGATTCTGGCCACTGTCCAGGGCGATATACACGATATCGGCAAAAACATCGTCAAAGTCATGCTGGAAAGCTATGGCTTCCTGGTCTATGACCTGGGCCGGGATGTGCCGCCGGAAGCGGTGGTGGAGAAAGCCAGAGAGACCGGCTGTCAGCTGGTGGGCTTAAGCGCCCTGATGACAACCACGGTTCCGGCCATGGAGGAGACCATCCGGCAGCTGCATGAGACGCTTCCGGAGGTGAAAACGGTGGTGGGCGGCGCCGTGCTGACACAGGAATACGCGGACATGATTCACGCGGATTTTTATGCGAAGGACGCCATGGACACTGTGCGGTACGCGGAGGAGTTTTACCAAAAGAACGGGGAAACTTAAGCGGAAGGGAGAATTTTCCATGAATAACGAAACAGATGATATCATCACAAGCCTGCGGAAAGAACTGCGGCTGACCAGAATTCTCACAGTGATTTCCATTGTCGTGACGCTGATCCTGTTTGTGGTCGTATTCTGGATGCAGCGGACGGTGAAGACCACAGTGGAGCCGCTCTCGGAGCAGCTTGCGGAAATGGATATGGAGACGCTCAACAGCATTATGTCCAATCTGGAGGAGGTGACCGAGGAGATCGCCGAGGCGGATATCGACTGGGAGAAGCTGGCGGAAACCGTCAATTCCCTGGATGTGGACGCTGTCAATGAGGTGATTCAGGGGCTGGATACGGAGGCGTTCTCTGAGATGCTGATCAATCTGAATGAGGCGATTGAGACTCTCCAGCAGCTGGGGAATAATATGGGGTCCTCTTTGCAGGGCTGGCTTTTTGGAGGAGACTGAGAAGACGGCTGCCCTGAAACGGACAAATTGGCGGGGAAGTGTCGGATTCTTAATAAAGCCTGTCGAAACCATTAAATTTTCATAGCCGGGTGCCATTATGAATTTTTTGTGATAATATTAGGAAGGATTTGGCGGCTATGAAATGAAGTGCCAATCCCATATCCGTTTCAAAAGGACAGCCATGCTTCAATTACATAATATCAGCAAACAATATAAAACCGGCGACCTGGTGCAGACCGCACTGAACGAGGTCAGCTTAAATCTGCGCGACAACGAGTTTGTGGCAATCTTAGGGCCCAGCGGCTCCGGCAAGAGCACCCTGCTCAATATCATCGGCGGGCTGGACCGGTACGACAGCGGTGACCTGATTATCAATGGAATTTCCACGAAGAAGTATACCGACAGAGACTGGGATTCCTACAGAAACCATACCATTGGCTTTGTCTTTCAGAGCTACAATCTGATTCCCCATCAGACGGTTCTGTCCAACGTGGAGTTGGCCCTGACCATCTCCGGCATTACCAGAGCGGAGAGAAGACGCCGCGCACAGGATGCGCTGAGAGAAGTGGGACTGGGCGATCAGATGCACAAAAAGCCCAACCAGATGTCGGGCGGGCAGATGCAGCGCGTGGCCATTGCCCGTGCGCTTGTCAACAATCCTGACATTCTGCTGGCCGACGAGCCCACCGGCGCTCTGGATACCGAGACCAGTATCCAGGTCATGGAGCTCTTAAAAGAGGTGGCGAAGGACCGGCTTGTGGTGATGGTAACGCACAACCCGGAGCTGGCCGAGGAGTATGCCACCAGAATTGTCCGTATTCAGGACGGGCAGATCAAAAGCGATACCGATCCTTATGTGGTGGATGAAGCCGCCCTTGGGGAACCGGAACACAAAAACATGGGGCATTCCTCCATGTCTTTTCTGACGTCTCTGTCACTTTCCCTTAATAACCTTGCCACGAAGAAAACAAGAACCTTTATGACCGCTTTCGCGGGTTCTATCGGTATTATCGGCATTGCCCTGATTCTGTCGATTTCCACCGGCGTCAATGATTATATACAGAATATCGAGGAGGAGACGATGTCTGAATATCCTATTCAGATCACCTCCAGCGGCTTCGACCTGACGTCCATCATGAGCACCCAGGATACCTTATTAACTTCCCCGGCGGAAGAGAGAGAAGAGGATACGATCACGGTCACAGAGATTCTTTCCAGCATGTTCTCCAGCCTGAGCAGCAATGATATCGCGGCACTGAAGGAGTATCTGGACAGCGGGGAGAGCGGCATCGAGGATTATGTGAAGGGAATCGAATATATTTACGATATTGAACCGCAGATCTACATCGAGGACGGAGACGGCTACAGGCAGGTGAACCCCAATTCCCTTTCCTCCTCCTCGGGCAGCATCAGCGCCTCCTCTTCCATTTCTTCTTATATGAGTATGATGACCTCCTACATTTCCGGGATGAATGTGTTCTATAAAATGCCGGAAAATGAAGAGCTTTATATCAATCAATATGAGGTGAAGGCAGGGCGCTGGCCTGAAAATTATAATGAGTGCGTGCTGGTGCTCACCTCCTCCGGAAGCGTCAGCGACCTTATGCTGTACATGCTGGGGCTGGAGGATTACAGCGTGCTGGATGATCTGCTGAAGCGGTATCAGGACGGAGAGGATGTGACGGTTGATTCAGCTTACGGCACCTACAGCTATGATGACGTCCTGGGCATCACCTTTCAGCTGATCACCAGCGCGGATTATTACGCGTATGACAGCGAATACGGGATTTGGGTGGATAAAAGCGAGGATACCGCCTATATGAACGACGTGATCGCGGGTGGGGAGGAAATGACCATTGTGGGCATTGTGCAGCCGGTGGAGGACGCGTCCAGCGAGGCGCTGAGCTCCGGAATCAATTATCCGGCGTCTCTGATCACCCATGTGGTGGAAAAGGCCCTGCAGAGCGACATTGTGAAAAATCAGATGGAAAACCCGGATATCAATG
>JAJQCU010000021.1:7036-7541 GCA_021202575.1 Lachnospiraceae bacterium | reverse complement strand
GACGAGGTAGGCTCTGATTTGCAAGAAATAAGGCGCTGTTCTTTTATAGAATAACCAGTGCCGGAAATGGAAGCGGACAATGAAAGACGGATTTGTAAAGGTCGCGGCTGTGACACCGAAAATTAAGGTGGCGGACACCGATTATAATACTTTAAACAGCATTGTGGAGGCGCTGGAGGCGTACCGGCAGGGGGCGGGCGTCATTGTACTGCCGGAGCTTTGCATTACCGGCTATACCTGCCAGGATTTGTTTGAGCAGGAGACGTTGTTACAGGGTGCGTTAAAGGGCTTGCGGGAATTTATCGCGGCTACCGGGGGCAGCAGGGCGCTGTTCTTTATCGGGCTTCCCTTTGAGAAGGAGGGGAGGCTTTACAATGTGGCGGCGGCGGTCAGCGACGGGAAGCTTCTGGGGCTGGTGCCCAAGCGCAATCTGCCCATGTACGCGGAGTTTTATGAGGGCAGGAATTTTGCCTCCGGCAATGAGACGCCGGAGTATGTCAGCTTT
>JAJQCU010000021.1:0-7026 GCA_021202575.1 Lachnospiraceae bacterium | reverse complement strand
GCCTCCAGGTGGCATGTGAGCTCTGTGAGGATCTGTGGGTGCCCATCTCTCCGTCCCAGCGTCACGCGAAGGCCGGGGCTAATCTGATTGTCAATCTGTCCGCCTCCAATGAGACTGTTGGAAAGGCGGCATATCGGCGCAATCTGGTTTCCTCCACCTCCGCCAGGCTGGTGGCGGGGTATCTTTATTGCAGCGCGGGGGAGGGAGAGTACACTCAGGACCTGGTCTTTGGCGGCCATAATATTGTCTGTGAGAACGGAACGGTGCTGGCGGAGTCGAAGCGGTTCGGAGCGCAGACGATTTTCGCGGATATGGATGTTCAGCGGCTGAATCATGACAGGAGAAAGCTGTTCGCTTTTCAGGATCAGGAAAGCAACGCCATGTACTTGCATGTGCCTTTTTCACTGAAGGAGCAGGAGGTAAGGCTGGAACGCGTTTTTGCCAGAACGCCCTTTGTGCCGGAGGACGATAAGGACCGGCAGGAGAGGTGTGAGGAGATTCTCTCTATTCAGGCTCATGGGCTGAAAAAGCGTCTGGAGCACACGGGCTGCGGGAGAGCGGTGATCGGTTTAAGCGGAGGGCTGGATTCCACGCTGGCTTTGCTGGTGACGGTGAAGGCCTTTGATCTGCTGGGACTGGACAGGGCGGGCATCCGCTGTGTGACCATGCCTTGCTTTGGCACTACTGACAGGACCTATCATAATGCCTGTACACTGGCCGGCGTTTTGGGCGCCAGACTGGAGGAAATTGATATTAAGGAATCCGTGACCCTGCATTTTAAGGATATCGGGCAGGATATGGATCATCATAATGTGACCTATGAGAACGGACAGGCCAGAGAGCGGACGCAGATTCTCATGGATATCGCCAACCGGGACAACGGAATGGTCATCGGCACCGGCGATATGTCCGAGCTGGCTCTGGGTTGGGCCACCTACAATGGCGATCATATGTCCATGTACGGTGTCAATGCCGGCGTTCCCAAGACGCTGGTCCGCCATCTGGTGAAATATTACGCGGACACGTCCCAAGGGACGCCTACGGTGTGTGGCGTGGAGCGGCTGAAATCTGTGCTGGAGGATGTGCTGGATACCCCGGTAAGCCCGGAGCTCCTGCCTCCCGTGGAGGGAGCCATCTCCCAGAAAACCGAGGATCTGGTGGGCCCCTATGAGCTGCATGATTTCTTCTTATATTACATGCTGCGCTACGGCTGCTCTCCCTCCAAAATTTATCGTATGGCCTGCCTTTCCTTTGAGGGCAGCTATGACAAAGAGACGATCCTGAAATGGCTGAAGGTGTTTTATAAGCGCTTTTTCGCCCAGCATTTCAAGAGAAGCTGCCTGCCCGACGGCCCCAAGGTGGGGTCTGTGGCGCTCTCCCCCAGGGGGGATCTGCGCATGCCCTCTGACGCCAGCGCCGCGATCTGGCTGAAGGAGCTGGAGAGGATTAAGGCGTAATATTTTGTCTCATCGTCTGGCGCTCTCCAGCACTTCCTCCAGGGCATTTAACAGCACCGTGGCGGTGTATTTCTGGTTGTCTTCGTAAGTGATATCGTTCAGGGCGACGCCTTCCTGCAGCTGAGATGCGATGCTCTCCAGCACCGGCTCGAACAGCGGGTACATGGTCTGGATGGCGTCGTCCATGTAGGTGAAGGAGACATTGGATATTCCATCGCTTTCTATGATGATCTGCATTTCCATGGTGCTGCCGTTAAGCTCCAGGGAAGCGGTGTAAATGCCGGGCAGATACGCGGCGGCTTCCTCGGCGGGTTCTTCTGTGGCTTCCGTCTGTTCCTGTCTGGATGATGAGTCATCCGTGCCCGTTTCCCTGCCCGGCCAGAACATCATGGCAAGCAGCACAATCAGAACGATACCGAGAAAAATAAAAATCCCGGTATAGATCACCTCTTTCATATGTAATACTACGATTCTGGTTTTTTTATTCATGAAGCCTTCCCCGTTCTTCTTCGCGGCTGCTTTACCATTACTTTATGCAGCGTGGAGGGGAAATATGCCGGTTATCAATTACTATTCACAGCCATTTCCCCACATGCGCAAAAGCGTCCAGCAAGCTGTCCGACGCGGCAAAAAAACGCCGCTCATCTTTTTGCTTATGTGGGGAAGTGACTGTTTCACAGTCACCTTGGAAGATATAAACAGTCCCTTACAAGCACAATACGCTTGACGAGCCTGTTTATATATCCCAAGTCGGCTGTGAATAGTAACTAATGGTTGACATTTTTTCCCTCATGGGGCAAAATAAAAACAGTGCGATGGGGCCGGCGCGGGCCCCACTTTGTTTGATGAGGGCCGGAACGGGTTTCGCGGGGCATTTGCCGGGACGGGAAGAAAGTGCCGGAGTTCGCCCGATAACTGCCCGGCGGGGCTTTCACCGCACTCATCAAATTTTTTCGGGAAAAGAAAGGAATACCGGATATGGAGAAATATGCAAAACAGGACATTCTGAATATGGTGGAGGAGGAAGGGGTGGAATTCATCCGCCTGCAGTTTGCGGACCTTTTCGGCAATCTGAAAAATGTGGCCATCACGGCGAGCCAGCTTGAGAAGGCGCTGGACAATAAATGCATGTTTGACGGCTCCTCTATCGAGGGTTTTGTGCGGGTGGAGGAGTCGGATATGCTGCTTTATCCGGATCTGGACAGCTTTCAGGTTTTTCCCTGGCGTCCCCAGAACGGCAAGGTGGCCCGCATGATCTGCGACGTCTACACCGCGGACAGGAAGCCCTTTGTGGGCGATCCCCGTTATATTCTGAAAAAAACGGTGCAGGAAGCGAAGGAGATGGGCTACGAGTTCAAGGTGGGGCCGGAGCTGGAATTTTTCCTTTTTGATACAGATGAAAACGCCCAGCCCACGGTGACCACCAGGGAGATGGCCGGGTATTTTGATATGGGTCCCAATGACCTGGGAGAGAACGCCCGCAGGGAGATTATTTTAAATCTGGAGGAGATGGGCTTTGGCATTGAGGCCTCCCACCATGAGGCGGCTCCGGCCCAGCATGAGATTGATTTTGAGTACGCCCAGGTGCTGGAGACGGCGGACGACATCATGACCTTCAAGCTGGCGGTGAAGACCATCGCCCGCAGACATGGGCTGTATGCCTCCTTCATGCCCAAGCCCAACGCCGGCGTCAACGGTTCCGGCATGCACATCAATATGTCTCTGCACAGGGATGGCAAAAATATTTTCCATGATGAAAATGATGAGAATGGTTTAAGCCGGGAGGCATATTATTTCATGGGCGGGCTTCTGAAGCACATAAAGGGAATGTGCGCCGTCACCAATCCGCTGGTCAATTCCTATAAGCGGCTGGTGCCGGGGTACGAAGCGCCTATTTATCTG
The DNA here is from genome assembly GCA_021202575.1 of Lachnospiraceae bacterium. Lineage (GTDB taxonomy): Bacteria > Bacillota > Clostridia > Lachnospirales > Lachnospiraceae > RGIG6307. The sequence goes on along the minus strand of JAJQCU010000021.1, from coordinate 3,667 downwards.
ACCTGGGGCACCAGAAACCGGTCCCAGCTGATCCGTATTCCGATGAGCAACGGGGAGGGAACGCGTGTGGAGCTGCGCTGTCCTGACCCAAGCGCCAACCCCTATCTGGCGCTGGCGGTATGCCTGGCGGCGGGGCTGGACGGCATTCGCAATCAGATTGAGCCGCCGGAGTGCTTTAACGGAAATGTATTCCGGCTGACCGATGAGGAGAGAGCCGCGAAGGGAATCGACGTGCTGCCCGGAACCTTAAAGGAAGCGCTGGAGGAGCTGAAAAAGGATGAGCTTCTGAAGGCGACGCTGGGGGAGCATGTATTTCATAAATATGTGGAAGCGAAGGAAAAGGAGTGGCATGACTACAACTGTCAGGTTTCTCAGTGGGAGTTGAGCGAGTATCTGAAATATTGATCTGATCGCCCGCGGACAGGATAAAGCATAAGAGACTGTCACGAATACGGTGGTTTATCAGGCCGGAAGGTGAGGTCATGAATAATGGGGGATATTGAGAAACAGGGCGGGAGAATAATATGACCAATATCATTGTGGTTTTTCCCCGGCTGGAAGAGGGGAAAAATATCAGAAACATATTGGTGCGGAGCGGATTTGATTCGGTGACGGCCTGTTCCACAGCTTCTCAGGCGCTCGGGTACGCGGAGGAGACCAGAGACGGGGTAGTGGTCTCAGGCTATAAGCTGCCGGACATGGTCTATGACCAGCTGCGGGAGGAGCTTCCGAAGGAGTATGAAATGCTTCTGGTGGCTTCCGGAAAGTTTACCGGTATGAACCTGAGGGAGGATGTGGAGACTGTGACCATGCCCCTGAAGGTACAGGAACTGGTGGATCGGGTCCGGGAGCTGACAGACCGGGTGGAGGCAAGGCGCAGGGCCAGACGGGGAAAGCCCAGAGAGCGAACCCGGGAGGAGACAGAGGCGATTGAGCGCGCCAAGGAGCTGTTGAGCCTTCGCCGCGGGTACTCTGAGGCGGAGGCTCACCGGTATCTGCAGAAGACCAGTATGGACAGCGGGACGAATCTGGTGGAGGCGGCGTATATGGTGATTGCCATGTTCGCACCGAAAGAAGGCGAGTAAAGAAATATGAAAATTGAATTTACGAAGATGCATGGCTGCGGGAATGATTATGTGTATATAGATGGCAGCAGGTTTGCGATCCCGGAGGAGGACAAGCCGGGGTTTGTGAGAAGGGTCAGCGACCGGCATTTCGGAGTGGGCTCGGATGGGGTGATTTTTATCAATCCATCACAGAGAGCGGACTTTGAGATGGAGATGTGGAACGCGGACGGAACCCTGGCGGATATGTTTGGCAATTGGATTCGGTGTGTGGCGAAGTATGTATATGATAAAAGGCTGACGGACTGGATTCATCTGCTGATCGAGAGCGCGGGACAGAGTAAGAGTCTGACACTGATCGTGGCGGACGGGAAGGTCAAAGAGGTGGGAGTGGACATGGGTTCGCCCATTCTGGAGCCGGGGCGCATTCCGGTTTTGTATGACAAAACGCCTGTGCTGGGGATGCCGCTGACAGTGCTGGAAAGGGAGTATCGTGCTACCTGTGTTTCCATGGGAAATCCCCACGCGGTCATTTTCGTGGAGGACGTGGACAGCCTGAATCTGGAGGCAATCGGCCCGTATTTTGAGAATTACGAAGCCTTTCCCAAAAGGATCAATACGGAATTTGTGAAGGTCATCGACGACCATACGGTACAGATGAGGGTGTGGGAGAGAGGCACCGGCGAGACTCTGGCCTGCGGAACCGGATGCTGCGCTGTGGCGGTGGCCTGTGTGCTGAACAACGTGACTCGCCCGGAAATCACGGTGAAGGTTCGCGGCGGTGAGATTAAAATAAATTATGACCAGAAAGCGGACAAAGTGTACATGACCGGCCCTGCTGAGACAGTATTTGACGGAGTTTTAGAACTCTAACTATTGCAAATTGTTTTGCTATCCGTTAAAGTATGTGAAGGAACGCTTTTCAGCGAGCAGGAGTCAGCGCTTTAGAAAAGCTAAGGCGAAGATTAACGATGAGTTTTTCGTTTTCTGAAATGCTGACTCCGGAAACTGCTATCAATAAAAAGGAGACCTCCTATGGCTAAAGTAAACGCAAATTATCTGAAACTTCCGGGCAGCTACCTGTTTTCTACGGTAGCGAAGAAGATCGCCGCCTACTCTCAGGCAAACCCGGATAAAAAAGTCATCCGTTTAAGTATCGGAGACGTAACCCAGCCTCTGGCACCGGTGATTATCGACGCCATGCATGGCGCGGTGGACGAGATGGCTCACGCGGAAACCTTCAAGGGGTATGCCCCGGATTTGGGCTATGAGTTTTTGCGCAGCAAAATTGCGGAGTGGGATTATCAGAAGCGGGGCTGTGATATCGCGGCGGATGAGATTTTCGTGTCTGACGGAGCCAAGAGCGACTGCGCCAACATCCAGGAGATTTTCGCGCAGGACAATAAAATCGCGGTCTGCGATCCCGTCTATCCGGTATATGTGGACAGCAATGTGATGGCCGGCAGGACAGGCACCTATGATGCGGTTACCGGCATCTGGAGTGATGTGATCTATATGCCCTGCACCATGGAAAATAATTTTTCCCCGGAGCTTTCCAAGGAAACTCCTGACCTGATTTACCTGTGTTTCCCCAATAACCCTACCGGCGCCATGATTTCCAGAGAGGATTTACAGCGGTGGGTGGATTACGCAAATAAGGTAGGCGCGGTGATTCTGTATGACGCGGCCTATGAGGCATATATTTCCGAGGAGGACAAGCCCCACAGCATTTACGAGTGTGAGGGAGCCAGAACCTGCGCCATTGAGTTCCATTCCTTCTCCAAAAACGCGGGCTTTACCGGCGTGCGTCTGGGCTATACCGTAGTACCGAAGGATCTGAAGGTGGAGGACGTAGCTTTGCATGGTCTCTGGGCGCGCCGCCATGGCACCAAATTTAACGGTGCTCCCTACATTGTTCAGAAGGCCGGCGCGGCGGTATATACCGAGGAGGGGCAGAAGCAGTTAAAGGCCCAGGTGGGTTATTATATGAATAACGCCAAAGTCATTTACGAGGGCTTAAAGGAGGCCGGTTATACGGTTTCCGGCGGCGTGAACGCTCCCTATATCTGGCTGAAAACGCCGAACGGCATGTCCAGCTGGGATTTCTTTGATTATCTGCTGGAGAAGGCCTCTGTGGCGGGCACGCCGGGCTCCGGCTTCGGCCCCAGCGGCGAGACCTATTTCCGCATGACGGCCTTTGGAAGCTATGAGAATACGGTGGAAGCCATTGAGCGGATTAAGAGAATATAAAAGTGTGAAATAAACAGTGCCCGTGGATTCCTGTGGGCACGACTTTTAAACGGAGCAGTCAGCATGATCAAAATCGACCTGATTACAGGGTTTCTGGGAGCCGGTAAAACAACCTTTATCAAAAAATACGCGGAGTACCTGGTTCAAAAAGGACAGCATATCTGTATTCTGGAAAATGATTTCGGTGCGGTGAATGTGGATATGATGCTGATGCAGGAGGAGCTGAGCGATCATTGTGATCTGGAGATGGTCGCGGGTGGCTGTGACAGGGACTGTCATAAACGGCGCCTGAAAACGAAGCTGATTGCCATGGGAATGCGGGGCTTTGACAGGGTCCTGGTGGAGCCCTCCGG
>JAJQCU010000267.1 GCA_021202575.1 Lachnospiraceae bacterium | reverse complement strand
AAGTGATGCTGTATCTGTACGGGGACATCGACTATCTGCCTGACGTCAATCTGCCGTCTGCTGTGGCTGCCGCTCTGGTGCTTTTCATCCTCGTGCTGACCATCGCCTTCGTGCTGTATGCCGCCTGGATTTCCCTGACCTACTCTCAGACCACCCGGATTCTGGTGGATTTCCCGGATCTGACCGTCACCCATGCCTACAAAAGATCCTCTCAGCTCATGAAAGGAAAGAGGCTGCGGCTGCTGGGACTGCAGCTGAGCTTTATCCCCTGGGCTCTGCTCTCCGTTGTCACCCTGGGTATCGGCTTTTTGTATCTGCTGCCCTACGTGGGCTGCACCAACGTGGAGTTCTACCTGGATCTGGTACAGAATAAATCATGACCCCGACCCCAGGCTCTGCTGCTTCAGATAAGCGTTAATAAAAGGATCAATTTCTCCGTCCAGCACGGCGTCCACATTGCCGGTCTCCATGTTGGTGCGGTGATCCTTGACCATGGTGTACGGCTGCAGTACGTAGGAGCGGATCTGGCTGCCCCAGCCGATCTCCTTGACCTCGCCGCGGATGTCCGAAAGCTTCTCCGCGTTGGTCTCCTTCTGCAGCATATACAGCTTGGATTTGAGCATCTGCATCGCCTTGTCCTTATTCTGGAACTGGCTCCGCTCCTCCTGGCAGGCTACCACAATCCCTGTAGGGATATGGGTGATGCGAACCGCGGAGGATGTTTTATTGATATGCTGGCCGCCGGCGCCGCTGCTGCGGTAGGTGTCCACCTTCAGATCCTCCGGATTGATGTCTATCTCTATATCGTCATTTAACTCAGGCATCACATCCAGGGACACAAAAGAGGTCTGGCGCTTTCCCTGTGCGTTAAAGGGGGAAATACGGACCAGCCGGTGGACGCCCTTTTCCGACTTCAGATACCCGTAGGCGTTCTCCCCGTTGACCTGCCAGGTCACCGACTTGATGCCCGCCTCGTCCCCATCCAGATAATCCAGCACCTGAATCTCAAAGCCCCTGCGCTCCGCCCAGCGGGTATACATGCGGTAAAGCATGCCCGCCCAGTCGCAGCTCTCCGTGCCTCCCGCGCCCGCGTTCAGCTTGAGGATGGCGTTATTTTTATCATATTCCCCGGACAGAAGGGTGCTGATACGGAGGTCCTCCAGCCGGCTGATGAAATCCTCCATCTCCGCCGTGATCTCCGGCACCAGACTCTCGTCCTGCTCCTCATTTCCCATCTCGATCAGAGTGTCAATGTCCTCCATCTGTGTCTGCAGGCCATTCACCAGGCTGACCGTATCCTTCAGATTTTTTAATTCCTTCATACGCTTATTGGAGGAATCCGGATTGTCCCAGAAGTTGGGTGCCGCCATTTCCATTTCCAGCTCCTCAATGCGCTTTTGTTTGTCCGCAAGGCCAAGGGAATCCCGCACTTCCTTCAGCGGCTCCGCATAGGTCTGCAGCTTCTGTCTGGCCTGTTCCAGTTCTACTATCATAGAAAACCCTCTGTCTGTCTTACTTCATTCTCTGTCTGCGAATCGACATTGTCCCATTCCGCAGCACATATCCCTGCCGCGTCGTTATAAGCCTTATTTCAGCCGGCCGCAGCACTGCTTGTATTTCTTGCCGGACCCGCAGGGACAGGGATCGTTGGGATAAATCTTTTTTGCCTCTTTTTTGACCGGCTTTCTGACCGCGGTTTCGTCCTTGTTGGTGCCGGTAGCCTTCGCCACCTGCTCCCGCTCCACCTTCTGCTCCAGCTTCACCCGGTACAGGACGCGGACTGTCTCTTCCCTGATATTATTGGTCATTTCCTCAAACAGGTCATAGCCGCTCATCTTGTACTCTACCAGCGGATCCTTCTGCCCATAGGCCGCAAGTCCGATGCCCTGGCGGAGCTGGTCCATGTCGTCGATATGGTCCATCCATTTGCGGTCAATACATTTCAGCAGAATAACGCGCTCAATCTCCCGCATGGTCTCCGCTTCGGGGAATTCCGCCTCCTTGGCCTCATACAGCTTCACCGCTTCCTCTTTCAGCTGCTGTTTCAAGCTGCCTTTCTGAAGGCCCAGGACTCTGTCCTCCGTCAACGGCTGCAGAGGTATGGTGGGCAGCAGAATGGAATTGAGCTCACCCAGATCCCATTCCTCCGGGTCCGCCTCATCCCTCACCACCGTATCCACGGCGCCGTCTACGATGTCCTGAATCATCTTGATGATGGAGTCTCTCATGCTCTCGCCGTCCAGCACCCGGCGGCGCTCCTCGTAAATGACCTCGCGCTGCTCGTTCATGACCTGGTCGTACTCCAGCAGATTTTTGCGCACGCCGAAGTTATTGCCCTCGATCTTCTTCTGGGCGCCCTCGATGGCCTTCGTCAGGGATTTATGCTCAATCTCCTGATTTTCCGGAATGCCCAGCCCGTTGAACACACCGATCAGCTTCTCCGAGCCGAACAGCCGCATCAGATCGTCCTCCAGGGAAATAAAGAACTGGGACTCGCCCGGGTCTCCCTGTCGTCCGCTTCGTCCGCGCAGCTGATTGTCAATTCGTCTGGACTCATGGCGCTCCGTACCCACAATCCGCAGGCCGCCCGCCGCTCTGGCGACGTCATCCAGCTTGATATCCGTACCACGGCCGGCCATGTTGGTAGCGATGGTCACTGCCCCGTGCAGGCCCGCCAAAGAGACAATCTCCGCCTCTCTCTCGTGGAACTTGGCATTTAACACCTCATGGGGAATCCCCTCCCTGCGCAGGAGCTTACTGATCTCCTCACTGGCCTCGATGGTGATGGTGCCCACCAGCACAGGCTGCTCCCGTTCATGAGCCTCCTTCACCGCCGCCACGATGGCGTGGAGCTTTTCCTTCTTCGTCTTGTATACGCTGTCCTGCTTATCCACACGGATGACCGGCACATTGGTGGGAATCTCAATGACGTCCATGCCGTAGATTTCGCGGAACTCCTTTTCCTCGGTCAGCGCGGTACCGGTCATGCCGGCTTTTTTCTCGAATTTATTAAAGAAATTCTGGAAGGTGATGGTGGCCAGCGTCTTCGACTCCCTCTTAACCTTCACGCCCTCCTTGGCCTCGATGGCCTGATGCAGGCCCTCGGAGTAACGGAGTCCCGGCATGATACGTCCGGCAAATTCATCCACAATCAGCACCTGGTCGTCCTTGACCACATAATCCTGGTCGCGGAACATCAGATTGTGGGCGCGCAGCGCCAGAATGATATTGTGCTGGATCTCCAGATTCTCCGCGTCCGCGAAGTTGTCTATCTTGAAGAACTTCTCCACCTTCTCCACGCCCTGGGCAGTCAGGTTGACAATCTTGTCCTTCTCATTGACCACGAAATCGCCGGTCTCCTCCTGCTCGATGCCCATGATGGCGTCCATCTTGGAAAGCTGTTCCACATCATTGCCACGTGTCATCTGGCGCGCCAAAATATCGCAGGCCTCATACAGCTTGGTGGATTTCCCGCTCTGGCCGGAAATAATGAGCGGCGTACGGGCCTCATCAATCAATACAGAGTCCACCTCGTCGATGATGGCGTAATGCAGGCCCCTCAGTACCAGCTGCTCCTTGTAAATCACCATGTTGTCACGCAGATAGTCAAAGCCCAGCTCATTGTTGGTCACGTATGTGATATCGCAGTTGTACTGCTCCCGGCGCTCCTCCGGCTTCATGCCGTTGAGCACACAGCCTACCGTCAGACCCAGGAAGCGGTGTACCGTTCCCATCCACTCCGCGTCACGCCTGGCCAGATAGTCATTGACCGTGACAATGTGAACACCCTTGCCCTCCAGGGCGTTCAGGTAAGCCGGCAAGGTGGCTACCAGGGTCTTGCCTTCACCGGTTTTCATCTCCGCGATGCGTCCCTGATGCAGAATAATCCCGCCGATCAGCTGCACCCGGTAATGCTCCATATTCAGTGATCTCCGGGCGGCCTCCCTGACGGTGGCGTAGGCCTCCGGCAGAAGGTCATCCAGCGTTTCTCCCTCCTGGAAGCGCTTTTTGTATTCACCGGTTTTGGCTCTGAGCTCCTCGTCTGACAGCTGCATCATGCCGTCCCGCAGAGACTCAATCTTATCTACCATGGGCATAATGCGCTTCAGCTCACGTTGACTGTGCGTGCCAAATACTTTATCAACTACTTTCATTCCGGGATACTCCTTGATATTATGATAGAAATCTATAAAAAGCGCAGCCCCATTCTCAGATGATTCCTTTCAAACATTTCCGTGGGATTTTCCTGCACAAAATCATTCTGTCCGTCAGTCCTGTACATTCTAACACTTTTCTGAAATTACTTCAATAACAAGATTGCCGGCCTCAAATGAAGGAACCGTGAACAATTTATTGCTATTCTGTAAATGATTTCACAGACTTTTCAGGATTTCAGCATCAGGAAGGACTGGGGTTCCAGCGTAATCTTTCCATCTTGTACCTTTCCGCTTCCGATGGAAAAGCAAATCTTCTTATCCCCGGCGTCCACCGGAGCGCTCACTGTCTCCGCGGATGGATTCAGCGCAATTACAATATCTCCTCTTCGATATACAAAAGGAAGCTTTCCGCTCTCAGCGTAGACCACCTCAAATGCAGCGTCCGCCTGCAGTTCCTCCTCCTCGTGTCTTAAGCGAAGCAGGGCCTTTACGGTATTCAGCAGTGAATTTTCATCCGCTTCCTGGGCCGCCACATTGGGGGCGTCCGGCGCGGTGTCCACCGGCAGATAAAGCGTGTCTACCGGACAGATAGAGAAGCCCGCGTTTTTCCCTCCGTTCCACTGCATCGGAGTGCGCGACCCGGTGCGCTGATATCCGCCTTCCTTTGTCGGCACATCCAGATATCGCATACCGATCTCATCGCCGTAATAGAGATAGGGAACTCCCGGCATTGTGAAAAGAAAAGCGTATGTGATTTTCAATTCCTGCTCATCCAGGTTGTATCTGGGGCGCAGGGTATCATGATTGCAGGTCAGCAGACAGTAATAGCCATCGTCTTTGACTGCGTTGTAGCGCGGCAGATACTCATTTAAAAACCGGGTGATATCCCCTTTCCCGTCCTTTTTGAAAAAGCTGTTGTCCTCCCCTGACTCATAGTCCCGCATCAGCGTACTGTACCCGTTTCCGCCCCAGTTCAGGTAAAAGTCCATGTGGAAGCCAGCTACGCTCAGGGCTCTCTTCGGATTATTCCACTCGGAGACCATGGCGGCTTCAGGATATTCCTCATCCAGCATTTCCCGCACATTTCTCCAGATGGCGCAGGTGGCGGACTTATTTTCATCATCATTTTTCACAAGGGAATCCGCCATATCCACGCGGAATCCGTCACAGCCGGGGTCCAGCCAGAAGCGCATCACATCCTTCACGGCCTCCCTTGTGGCAACACAGTCCGGATGATTTGTCGGCAGCTGCCAGCCCTCCTTACACTCGCCAAAGCCATAATTCAGCGCGGGCTGGCACTTGAAGAAATTCAGCATATAAACGCCGGATCTCTCACTCTCCCCGCCGATATACGGAAAACCCTTCATGCCCTCAAAGGCCTGGCGTGTCCAAATATAGCGGTTGGAGTACTCATTTTTCTCAGCCTTCCTGCTCTCCTGAAACCAGGGATGCTCCTCCGAGGTGTGTCCCGGCACCAGATCCAGCAATACGCGCATTCCCCTGTTATGCGCCTCCCCAAATAAACGGTACAGATCCGTGTTCGTCCCATATCTGGGCGCCACCTTTTTGTAATCCCGCACGTCATATCCCGCGTCCTTAAACGGCGAGTCAAAGCAGGGATTGATCCACAGGGCATTGCAGCCAAGCCCCCTGATATAATCCAGCTTCTCGATGATACCGTTGAAGTCACCGATGCCATCCCCGTTCGTGTCATAAAATGACTGGGGATAAATTTCATAAAATACCGCGTCCTTTAACCATTTCGGCATAGTCTGACCCTCCTGATGTGATGATAAAATTCCGCCTTTTTCTCAAAAGAGCAGGCTCAGGAATGTGAGGTTCCTCCTGACAAGGGGATTGCCTTTACGCTGATAATATACTATAATGAGCCTGAAATTTCCAGTAAAATAAGGAACTGTTAAAAAATTGATCTTTGCATCTGACCTGTCTGAATTTTTCTATGCTGCGCCATATGCGAAATTAATTCTTTACAGTTCCTGACACGGAATAGTAAAGAACTGTCGATCAGTAACTCATTCATCCTGCGAAAGGACGCCCTCAACGGAAAAGCAACTATCTGATTATCAGGGAAGTCGCCGCACGCCAGGAAGGTACGGAGAGGAAAAATTTTATGTGTAAATCCATCTATGTCAATTATCCCTCAAAATCCCCCTGCTATCCCACTATCCAGCAGGCTGTCGACAGCATTCCCATCGACAACACCGAACCGGTAACCATATATGTAGCTCCCGGCATTTACCGGGAACGTCTGACCATCCAGAAGCCCTTCGTCACTTTGGAAGGCGAGTCCGCTGACACCACTGTCATTGTTTACGGGCATTACGCCCTTGAAATGCATCCGGACGGACGCAAGCGCGGCACCTTCCGCAGCTACACCATGCTGGTGGACACCCACGACTTTACCGGCAGGAACCTGACCATTCAAAATGACGCCGGCAACGGCCACGTTGTGGGACAGGCGCTGGCATTATACATGGACGGCGACCGCTGCGCTTTATACAATTGTCGTCTGCTGGGAAGTCAGGACACCCTTTTTACCGGGCCGCTGCCGGAGCAGGAGGTGCAGCCCGGGGGCTTTGTAGGGCCAAAAGAATTTGCCCCTCGAATCATCGGGAGGCAATATTATAAGAACTGCTTTATTCAGGGAGATGTGGATTTTGTGTTCGGCTCCGCCACCGCCTGGTTTGAGAGCTGTGAGTTTTTTTCCAAAGACAGATGTGAGGATGCGCCCATCAGTAATCCACAGGAAGCTTCTGACCGCTGCTGCGGCTATGTGACCGCCGCTTCCACCTATGAAAAACAGGAGTACGGTTACATCCTGGATCACTGCCGCTTCACTTCCGACTGCCCCACAGGCACCGTCTATCTGGGACGCCCCTGGCGGCAGTACGCCCAGACCATCCTGCTGCACTGTGAGCTGGGAGCCCACATCAGGCCGGAGGGCTGGCAGGACTGGAAAAAGCCCCATGAGACCATCCGCTACGCTGAATTCGAAAGTTTTGGACCGGGAGCGGCTCCGGAAAGCCGGGCTGACTTTTCCTCTCAGCTGACTGCAGAGGAGGCCGCGCACTTCACAAAGCAAAAGGTGCTGGGCGACTGGGCTATCTGACAGACGATAAAAACAGCTGCCGCTTCCACGACTCAAAATCGTGAAGCGGCAGCCTTTTTTCACCACTTCTCAAAATGGACCTGGCTCTCCTCATAGTCAGGATGCTCTCCGGTCTTTTCCTCCGCCGGATAGCCAAAGGCGATAACGGAGTGTGGAATCACCGTATCCGGCAGGGAAAAGAGTTCTCTCTGCCTCTCCACCCGGTCCATCTGCGGCCAGGTGCCCAGCCACACGGAACCTATACCCAGCCCCTCCGCCGCCAGAATCTTATTCTGTCCGGCAATGGCGCCGTCGATCACCCAGTA
>JAJQCU010000322.1 GCA_021202575.1 Lachnospiraceae bacterium | reverse complement strand
TCGCGCATTGAATTCAAATCAGGTTGGAATCCGGATGATATTTATCACAGCATCTGTGCTTACGCCAATGATTACAATAACGAGGGTGGCGTATACATCCTTATCGGTGTCGAGGAGAAGAATGGGATGGCAGTGCGGCCGGTAAAGGGGCTTCCGGAATATGTGCTGGATGATATACAGCAAGAAATGGTTGGATATAATAATGTCATATCACCGGCATATTTTCCGCGCCCCGTTCCTATGGAGGTGGATGGTAAATGGATATTGGTAATTGTCGCCCGAACCGGACAGCAAAGACCATATAAAGCACCGGATTATGTTACGGGGAAAAAGGACAAAAAGTACTATTATTACATTCGATATGGTACAAGTTCTGTCAGAGCGAATCCGGAGCAGGAACGGGAACTGATTGCCATGACGGATCAGACGCCGTTCGATTGTAAAGCAAATCACAAGGCTAAGTTTGATGATATTTCCCCGGTTCTGTTGGAGGATCATTTGCGGAAAACCGGAAGCAAACTGGCAAATCAGGTTAGAGAGCGCGGCGTGGAGGAGATCTTAGAGGAAATGCAGTTGCTGGAAGGCCCACCGGAAATGCGTTATATCTAGAATGTTGCATTAATGATGTTTTGTGAACATCCTGAAAAGTTCTTTCGGTATACATATGTCCAGATGACATCATTTCCAGGAGGGAGTGTGGAGAACCCGAGTGTAAGCGAAGATTTTCCCAATATCACTGGGTCAGTACCACAGATGATTCAGGCCACCATGGATCGATTTAGAAATTTGTTTATACGCGAAAAAGTCATAAAGGTTCCAAACCAAATGGAGGCTCTCAGAATTGTAAATTATCCATATCAAGCGATAGAAGAGGCTGTCGTCAACGCACTTTATCATCGGGATTATATGTCCAATGAGCCCGTGACGATTGAAATAGAGCCGGACTGCATCAACATTATGAATTTTCCGGGGATAGACCGGTCAATTTCAAGTGCTACGATTGCGGAAGGACGTAGGTTTGTATCGCGGTAGTATCTCAATCGGCGGCTGGGCGAATTTTTAAAAGAACTGGATTTGTCAGAAGGTCATTCATCAGGTATTCCTACCATACAGGAGGAACTGGAGAGGAACGGTTCTCCACGGGCGGAATTTTTTACGGATGAGGACAGGCGGGCGATGCGGATTCGGATACCGATACATCCGGCGTTTTTGGGGGATGAATCTGAAAAGACGAAAGGTACGGGGGACAACATTAAGAGTATTACTCCAAAAACAGAAGAACAGTATGCAACAATCCTGAATTTCATGGCGGACAGGCAGTGGCACAAGACATCTGAGATTAAAGCTTTATTGAGTCTTAAAGAAACAAGAACAAAGCAACTCATGAAGGAACTTGTGTCGGCAAATAAGCTTGTGGACAATGGAAAAAATAAAGGAAGGATGTATAAATTAAAATGAATCGTCGTTAAAAAGCGACGATAAAAGCGACGATAAAAGCGACGATAAAGAGGTATATAAGAATGATTCCGGGTGGAGAACTACTAAAAGTATTGGGGAACATGGACTGGGATTTGTTTAAGCGCCAGAAGGAGTGGCTTTTTTCTCAGCAGATTCAAACAGAGAATTGGTATGGCCAGGATGCTTCGGATTTACCTGCCGGTATTCTGAATATGATGGACAGGATTCAGGATGTCTGGGAAGATGTAGTAGATAATCCGTGTTGGTATGAAGAAAGATGGAATGATGAGGATTTACGAACAGCATTGGGGAATGCGGAGATAGAAGCAACGGAAGTAAATATAGCCAGGCTGAAAAAAGAATGTATCCATATTTTTGACGACAAATCTGAAAGGAATGAGATGCTGGCTGATATGGCCAGAGAGATTTTCAAATAATGGGGTGAATAATATGGGCTGGAATGATCGAAATGAAAGAATTGCGGTGTTTGAAGATACAATGAACATGTGTAACCAGAATAAATTCCTCAGAGATTCGATTTTGCGATCCATCGCGGCGCAAAGATTGTATTATGAGGATGATGATATTGCGGGAGTTTTGGGTGAACGGGGCAATGACTCGGACAGCTCTTTTATGAATCATAAGGAGCCGATGCCTGTATATGATTCAGATGCCGACATCATCGTATCAAAGAAAAGAAGCTTTGAGGCGGCGGGGGTGTATGCTAAAAGCCAGAAGGTTTGTGTGTTGAATTTCGCTTCAGCTACAAACCCCGGCGGAGGAGTGAAGAAAGGATCATCGGCACAGGAGGAGTGCCTGTGCCGATGCAGTTCGCTTTATCCCTGCATCAGCGCCGATACTGTCAGAAGAGGATTTCATGAGAGACACAGAAAAATGCTGTCAACCGGAAAGCTAAGTATGTTATATAATGATGATTGTATCTATACGCCCGGTGTGCCGGTGTTTAAGAAAGATTCGCCCGTACCTCGAATATTGCCGGAAAAGGAATGGTTTATGGTAGATGTAATTACCTGCGCAGCACCGAATCTCCGATCAAAACCGAGCAATTATTTGGATCCGGCTTCGGGGACTGAGGCTGTTAAGATCAGGAATTCTGATTTGAAAGTGCTTCATGAGAAAAGAGCGAGTCGTATATTTGACGTTGCAAAAGCAAATGGTGTTGAGATAATGATTCTCGGAGCGTTTGGATGTGGCGCGTTTCAAAATCCGCCGGAGATTGTGGCTGCCGGAATCTGCGGGGCGGTAAAACAGCTGCATAGGAGAGATTTTCGGACAATAGAGTTTGCTGTTTTCTGTCCACCCGGACATACTGAGAATTATGATGCGTTCCGAAAGGTGTTTGGAGAGGATATAAGATAGAGGAGCCTGGTCCACACTTATGCGGTGATGCTCAGGAAATCTTAAAAAAGAAATGTGGAAAGCTCCGGTGAAGGACTGGGTTCATGAATTGTATGAGGACAGGCAAAGAAAGTCGGAGAGGAAAGAACAAAATAATCGCTTTTCCCATCGCTTCCATGCGGTGAGAAGATAGAACAGGGCAGGCCATCCCAAATCTATCGAAAAGAGGTTATATTTTATGGAAGCAATTGACAAAAACAAACTCGATACCGCGATTTTCTACGTGGAGAGAATCGCTGATGGCAAAAACCCGGTGACCGGTCTGGACGCAGGGACGGATACGGTGCTGAATGATCCGAACGTAATCCGGTGTATGTTCTTTATTAGGGAGCTGCTGGAGGGCGTCCGGTGCAATGGCGGTTATATCGGGAGCAGGCCTAAAAAGAGCGAGCTGGCGGACTTTCCGCTGGACGTGCTGCAATCCTATACTTACAGAGAGGACAAGACAATCACCAGGCTGGTGGAGCAGTTGAACGAGCCTGCGGATGAAAACCAGTACAGGAAATTATCTTACAAGCCGACTCTCCAGTGGCTGCACGTCAATGGCTTTCTTCTGGATGATTTCCATACGGAGCTGGGCAAAAATGTGACCGAACCGACTGAAAAAGGGCTGCGGACCGGCATTCAGAGCGAGAGGCGCAGAAGCATGGCCGGAGCCGAATATATCCGGGTGATATACGGAAAGAAAGCGCAGGAGTTTATTGTGCAGAATCTGGAGCAGATTCTGAACGGGGAAGCTGTTGAATAATATCGGCTGCCGGGCAGAATATTGCTTTTATGGGATCGGCTGTCTGAACCAGTTCAGACAGCCTTTAAAATACTTGGCTGTTGTCTTATCATCTGACCGGTATATCTCATGCTTTGTGCCGGGGATGCGGACAAAACGGGTCAGAGATTTTTCACGCACAGTTTCTGACGAAGAGTGTTTTCCAACGGCTCTCTTTGCCGCGGCAAGCTTCCGGATGAATTCTTCCTGCTGTTCTTTGGAGACGGTCGTGTCTTTTTCGGCCTGTATCACCAAAACCGGGGCGGAAATATTCTTCCACGCATTTTTCATCAGATATTTGTTCAGACGGAACGCTTCCCTCAGCCAGCCATAGGATGCGCCGGACATCCGGAAAAGCGATTCCGTGTCGGTTTTTGCCCTGTACCAGGCATACCGGGTCGGCGATGTGGCGCAGCTGGTCTCAAAGGTTTCCCTGCCGTCGTATGCGTGCTGCCCAATGACATAATCCTGTTCTTTTCCTATGGCACACATGAAGGTGACAATCGCTTTTGCGACAATCCATGGGACGCTGCCGGTGCCGGGGCGGATCATGGGGGAAGAGAGGATGATTCTTTGGAATAAATGAGGCTTTTGGGCAGCAAGCGCCGCCCCGACTCCGGCGCCCATCGAGTGCGCATAGAGGAAGAGAGGGAACGGCTGCTTCCAGTAATTTTTTGCCGCGCGGGCAGTAAATTCCAGGTCATCCGCGTATCTCTGCCACCTGTCTATATGTACAAGGGACAGATCCCCGTCTGTGAGGCGGTAAGAGCGCCCATGCCCACAGTGCTCCGGGATACAGACATGAAAGCCATGTCTCAGGAAATAATAAATGACCTCAAAAAACTTGTCGGCTGTTTCCGTGAAGCCGTGTGAGATAAGTATGATGCCGTTACACTGCCCCGAAGGCTCCTGTCCCTGGCCATTTGAATTGCCGGATGTGTAAAAAGCGCAATATATTTGTTTCCCGGGCTCGCGGAAAAGCAGCTGTTCCTGGCGGCGCGGGAGTATGTATGGAAGAATAATTTTCTCCATATATGCGGGATAATTCTCTTCTGGCTTCATTTGCTTTCTCTTTTCTTTATACGCGTTGCCTTAGGGTATCATCAGACGCTGCTGCTCCCTTTCCGCACCCGGATTTCGGCGGCCAGCACTGCTATCTTCTTATCCGGATTTCGGCGGCCAGCACTGCTATCTCCGCATCCGGATTTCAGCCGCCAGCTCCTCTACCTTCTCATCCGTGAGAAGGTATTTTTTGTGGAATACCCACACCGCGGCCAGAAGGCCGGCAACCGGGAAGAGTGTCATGGTCATCCGCAGGCCGACGACGGAAGAGTCGGCAACCGCGGTGGAAGAAACAGCGTCGGTATCCGAGCTAAGATTGCATACTGCCAGGCATATGGAAGCCACCATGGCGGCGATACCGGAAGCAAGCTTTACGACAAAGGTCTGCATGGAAAAAATGACACTTTCATCACGGCGGTTGTTTTTCACCTCGCCGTAATCAACGGTGTTTGCCAGGAAAATTGTCGTAAGCACGGTCAGCATCCCGCTCGCCGCAAAAATCAGGAACCCCGGGATAAACAGCAATAAAATGGTTGACATATTTGTAAACGCCAGCACAAGCAGGACTATATAACCGGCCACCGCCATACAGAAGCTGATATAAAAAATACGGATGGCATTGAAAAACTTCCGCAGCAGCGGGAAAAACAGCATCATCGAAAGGATCTGTGTCGCCCCGCCGAACGTGTTGAACAGGGTGTAAGAGCTGTACCAGGCATCCCCGCCGAAGTCGTACTTAAAGAAATAAATGACAAGGTTTGAGGTAATGTAAACAGCGCAGTTGATCAGCACAATCGTAACTACAACGGCCATTGCCTGGTCGTTTTGAATCAGAGCTTTGAACATCTGGCCTACGGAAGGGGACTGCATGTCTACCGTTGATTTTTCCCTGATATTCAGACAGGTGCAGCCGATGAACAGAACAAAGAGGATGGCGACAATCAGCGCGAACCATTTAAAACCGGTCCGCTCATTTCCTCCGCCCAGCATCATGACGCACATCATTGTCAGGATCGTGATCAATGCGGAGCCGACACCGGCCGCGCTTCTTGCGAGTGTAGTCAGGTTTTCGCGCTCTTTTCCGCCCTCCGTAAACGCGGGGATCATGGACCAGTAGGGGATATCCATGATTGTGTATGTCATCCCCCAGAGAATATATGTGACAGCCGCGTAAGCCGCCAGCCCGGAGCCGTCGAGGGAGGGAGGCGCCGCGAACATGAGAAAGAGAATGACCGCGTTCAGCAGCGTGCCGATCAGAAGCCATGGCCGGAATTTTCCGAAGCGGGTCTTTGTTTTTGCTACAATCACGCCCATGATCGGGTCATTGAACGCGTCAAATATCCGCGCGGCCATCAGGATAATGCCCATGGCGATGGCATTTACACCGCAGATATCCTGATAGTAATAGAGAACATAGCTTGCCGAGAGCATGTACACCATATCCTTCCCCACCGCACCCAGGCCGTAGGATATTTTTTCCTTCTGTGACAGTTTCATAAATAATACCTCCCCGTATTATCGATCCGGGCGAAAAGCCTTATTGAAATTATATCAGCATTGCCGGACAGAAACAAGAAAATTCAGGCAGTTATTTTTGTATGCCGGTAATATTGCGATTGGACTATCCGTCCAATGAAATTTTTGTCTGAATGCGGTATGATGCTGAAGGAGACAGAGGCGGGATAAAGTAGATGCCCCACCCGGATAACCTTGTGCGGTTAAAAAATCAGACGGATTTTCCGCTGCGGCGGCTCCGGAATATTCAATCAGATGGAGGACAGGATTATGAGTGAGAAAATGCTGGTCACACAGGCTCTTGATGAGAGAGATCTGTTGGTAAAGAAGATTAATGACAAGATTGAGAAAGCCGGTTTTGTGGATACGGTTAGGGTAAATGAGGAAAAGGTATACGAGAAGCGCATCACGCGGGAGGAGTTCGCTAAGAAGGCGAATGCATCCTGGCAGCAGATTCAGGATCTGATCAGCAGATTTCAGAAGATTGATGCCGCGCTTGTTGCGTCAAATGCGGCTACAAGGATCACGACATCTTATGGAAGCTTTACAGTCGCCGGCGCGATTTCTCTTCGCGGAAGGATGCGGGGAACCGGTTCCTACGAGGAGGAAGCGGATTTCGAGGAGAGACTGCGGCTGAAGATGAAAACGGAGTATGAAGCCCGTGTACAGCTAAGTGAGCTGAAAAACCGTCAGCTTCAGGTGACTGCGGAGAATATGAGAATGAGTATTCTGGGGAAGGACTCCAAAGGGAAGGATGATAAACCTCTGGAGGTTGTAGATGTCTATGTAAAGGAAAACACGACAGAACTGGCAGATCCCCTTGATGTGCAAAAGAGGATGACGGAGCTGCAGGAAAAGAGAATGGCCCTTCTGACAGAGCTTGACACACAGATCAAGGTGTCAAACGCAACTACGTTTATAGAGATTGATTGAGACACTGTGCCTGCAGCACGAAAACCTCGAACCCGGCTTCCCGGTAACAGGGTCAAGTTACACTGTAATCCTATGCAAAGGGGTTGGAAATTCCGAAATGGCGCAGTGGGTAGCGTGCATGACTTGTAATCATGATGTCGCAGGTTCGAATCCTGCTTTTGGAACCAAAAGCTGGTAAGACCTCGCCCGAGAAGGTCGAAATTCACTGATTTTCGATTTTTCGTCAACGTTGATTTTTGAATATTGAACGGTGAGAGACTTGAAACATGAATGATGAAGGCAGAACTTTCAGTCAGGCATAGAGATGTGCTGAAATCCATGGAAAAGGTTTGGCGTCAAGTCGGTTGACCGGAGGTGTTCCTCATGGCTGCGCTGCAGGCATATATTCCTGGTGTGTCCAGACCCGTTCTGGTGATAAGAAAGAATTGCAATAATGCGATAAGTTGGAAG
>JAJQCU010000053.1 GCA_021202575.1 Lachnospiraceae bacterium | reverse complement strand
ATCTTCTCCGCCGTCTCCACCTCGCCGGTCTTTGTCAGCTCCACGGCCTGATAATCGTCCGTGTTGGTGATGAGCACTGCCGTCACATCGGGGAAACCCGCCTCCGCAATCGCCTTTCTGTCAAAGGAAAGAAGCTTCTGCCCGCATTTCACGGAATCGCCCTCTTTCACATAAACAGTAAACCCTTTGCCGTTCATGGACACAGTATCCAGACCCACATGAACCAGCACTTCCACCCCGTCCTTACTGGTGACGCCCACCGCGTGCTTTGTCTCCGCCACCTGGCTGATGGTGCCGTCTACAGGCGATACGATCACGGAGGCTTCCGGGCGGATGCCGCAGCCCTGTCCCAGGATTCCTTCTGAAAATACGCCGTCACCAATCTCTTTTAAGGGAATGACCGTACCCTTCAAGGGGGAATAAACTGTGTTTTTTTCGGTGACAATTGTGGGGGTCTCTTCCTTCGCCCCTCCGAATAAGTTTTTGAATAAGCCCATATCTCTGACATTCCTTTCCGGATTTCTAAATGTCCCTATAGGTAATCAATTCCACGCCCCGCTCCTTCAGCCACTCTCTCACCGCAGGATCACAGAGCATCTCCACTTCCTTCGTGCGATTGACAGTCAGGCTGGAGGACTTTAACAGAAACGCGTCCAGATATCCCGGATGGCATACAAAAATATTGGGCATGTCCGGACTGGCGTTCGCCACTGCATCCTTCAGGCATTGCACAGGATCATAATCCGGGCTCATGCTGCCCATGGCGCAGGATGCGATTTCCCTGCCCTTAAAGGTTCCCACAGTATCAATGGGTGTCATGTCACAGTAGGGAAGCTGATATTTCCCGGCTACAATTTCCAGCGCCCTGGAAAGGTTGCGGCTCATCACCGCGTGAGCCTCGAAATACTCCGGGTCATGACCCACCAGCTCTACAAAGTGGTGATACTGCGCCTCAATCTCAATCACCAGCTCCTCCAGCTCCACAATCTCACGATTTTCTTTAAACGCGGCGCGGTAAGCCCGGCTGGATTTCAGATTCCCGTTTTCATCCAGAAGACTGGGAATCAGCTTCGGATCAGCGCAGGGCTTTCCGAGGCACACGTTGGTGTGCTGCCCGATGCAGACGCCGGTTCCTTCCAGTAGCTTCAATCCATGTGCCGCAGCGGACATATTTGGCATCAGCCCCACACTGCCGATCAGGCCATCCTTCACCGATTTCTCAATGCCGTAATTGACCGCCTCGCTGTAGCCCACATCGTCAGCGCGAATAATCATCTGTATCATTTTCCTGTACCGCCTTTCTGTCGGCAGGGCGGAACTTCCTTCCGCCCTGCATGAAATTTTACCATAGAATTTATTGTGCAGCAAGCTCCTCCTTTGAGAACCCAAGGAAGTAAGTCGCCACGGTTGCCACCACGAATGAAAGAATACAGGTAATCACACCGTTAATCATATTGGCAGAGCTTCCTCCGGTGTATGCAATCAGTGAAAGGAAATTGCTGGAAGTCACCATCACATAGGCACACACATTGGTAATCCCGGCATAGCAGCCGCCCACAAACGCGCCGATCATCAAACCCAGAAATGTCCTTTTATATTTGAAGCCAAGTCCATACAGGACAGGCTCTGTAATACCGCCGATAATTCCGGAGATAAAGCAGCCAAAGCTCATGCTTTTATCTTCCTTATTTTTCAGCCGGAGCGCCGCGCCCAGAGCCATGCCGAACGCCGCCCATGTGGCGGACATCCATACCAGGGAAATGCCTGTCATGTATCCCGTTTCAAAATAAGTAGTAAACATTGCCATCAGAATGACCATATGCATACCTGTCATAACCACAAACTCCCACAGAGCCGCGATAATCCCCACTCCGATAAAGCCGGTAGCGTTTCCGAGCGCCAGCAGTGCGCCGCTGAGCAGGCCGCTCAAAATTGTCCCCAAAGGCGCAAGCAGGCAGAGGGAAATCGGAGTGATAACAGCCATTGTCAAAAACGGGGTGAAAATTGTTGTCAAGGCATCCGGCATTACTTTTTTGAAAAATTTATAAATATAACTCATTATCCACACAGACAGTAAAATAGGCATCACTGTCTGAGAATAATCAGAAAGCGTCACCGGAATACCCAATATGGAGAAGGACGCCCCCTCGCTCACGAGTGTAAGCAGGTCAGGCGCTATCAGAATGCATCCCATATAAGCCCCCAGCATCTGGTCAATTCCAAGCTTCTTGGCAGCGGAAAAGCCAAGTAAAATGGGAATAAAATAAAATCCGGCGTCATAAAGGAAATCCAGCAGGATATAAAGGTTGCTTTCCGCGCTTATTAAGCCAAGCATATCAGGTCCGATCACAGAAAGCACCGCTTTAAAAAGTCCGGCTGCCATCATCACGGGAATCAGCGCCACCATACTTCCTGACAGGTATGCCATAATATTGCTACCGATTTTTTTTGGCGTCAGCTTTTCCTTCGGCGCGTCCAGATTTTCGTTGATTACCTCCTGTTTCGCAATTCCACCCTGTTCGCAAAGAGAATCATACACCTTCGGCACATTTTGTCCGATAATAACCTGAAATTGTCCGCCGGCCACAGTCACTCCCAGCACGCCCTTGATCGCCTTGATCTTTTCTTCACTGGGAATACCCATATCCTTTAAGTTGAAGCGCAGCCTCGTCATGCAATGGGCAACATTCGTTATGTTTTCTTTACCTCCCACAGCTTTCAGCACTTCTTTTGCGATCTGCTCATTTGAGTTTGCCATAATAAAATCTCCTTCTTTTACTTGATTGGTTCAGATATTCTTTTTCATATTGTTCCATGGTGTTCTACCGTCAAATATGGGAAAATGCCTCTGCGTTGGTACAGAAAATGCAATCCCCGCATTGGGCGGCTTCCGAGAAGATGTGTTCCAGTTCCTTCCAGTCATGGCCCTTTGTCCCATAGTCAAATTCATAGCCATGGCCCCACATTAGAAGCAGCGTGTCCTCCTCGGCGGAAAGTGCGTCAAATTGATGGATAAGCTTGACAGCATTTCCCTGAGCAAGCATACAACTTGGCGCATAGTCCAGCGGATCCTCAGGGAAAGCAAATTTCCCGGTTGGTAAGGCAGTTCTTCCGTAAATCACGCCTTTATTTTTAAGGTGCGCCCGAATTTCCGGGGAAGTTGCACTTTTAGGGTAAGCATGACCCAGAATCTTTTTCCCAGTCATCTCCTCCAGTTCTGCAATATCACGATCCAGAGATTCCCGCATTTCTGCTTCGGGAATGCGGTTTAAGAATTCATGCTTGTAACTATGGCTGGCGATCTCCATTCCCGCATAGAGTGTCAAGGCTTCCTCTTTGGGAATACGGTCGTGGGCGGCGTAGGAGAAGATGGGAAAATGCTTGGTGCCTCTTGGAACATCCCAGAGGGCAAAGCTTCGGATTCCTTTGACTTCTCCCGGCAAACCGAACAGACCGGCATTCAAATTAAAGGTACCCTTCAAACCATACTTATGCATGAGCTCTACGATCTTTCGGTCCTGCGTCAGACCATCGTCAAAGCTAAAAGTCAGATATTTTTTACCCATCGTTCTCACCTGTCAGCTTTTGAAGATCGTAACCATCGGCAATTTTCTGACCACCTGCTTCGTTGGGGTGCAAGTGATCGCCCTGGTGCAATCCTTCTAGAATTACATCAGCTGCATTGGGGTCACGGAGAATGGCATCCGTATCCACCAACAGATCAAAAAGATTGCAGCTTCTTAGCCAAGCATTGATCTCCTGACGAAGCCCTTCTGCCTCCTGCGTATATTTTTTTCCAAATGTATAGCCCTTTCTTGGGGTCATGGTATGTCCGACTACACGAACATTTTGGTTCCGAAGCTGGGCAACCAAATCCTTGACAGCCTCCTGATAGCTTTTCTGGTTGATGTTTTTCTTAGTTTTGGCATTCAGATAGCTGATATCATTTACGCCCAGAGCCAGAATCACGCAGTGGAGATTTTCCTCCTGCATAACGTCTCGCTGGAAACGATCCACACCTTTCTGACCATAGAGAGCTCCCATCATACCCTTTTTTTCATAGAGGAGGCAGTTGCCGCTGATACCTGCATTGAGCAAAACATACTTTCCACCATAGGAATCCTGAAGCCGTTTTTGCAGGGGTTTTGTCCAACGGCTCATGGCCGTAATGCTGTCACCGAATGCTATGATCCGATAAACAGGGCTTTCGGAATAGACTTCAATTTTGCTGATAGAACTGATGAAGTCATAGATTCCATACTTGGCTTTGTAGTCGGGTTCTTTGTATTCGGGAAGAACTGCCATGGCAGTCTGATCCCCAGAGAAAGAAATGGCTTTTTCTTCAATGGCATTGCTTTCGGCAGGTTTAGAGAGGTAATAGATTCGCACTTCCAGCTGATCCCCGACTTTTACAGACACGGGGATTTCATCGGAAACCAAGGATTCCCTTGCGGGGATCGTAAAAGAGGAAGCTCCCTGCACCGTCACCGGAGTTGATTTTCCATTCAGCCAGATCCGCAAGCTGCCGATGACGACAGGGTACTTCGACTGCTCGCCAGAAAAGCGAATGCGAAGCTTTTCTCCATTCTGTGGGACGGCAACAGTAAAGATGACCGTTCGTTTCTTTTTTCCCGTCAGGTGAAGTATGGGGGAAGATACCCGTACCTGACTCCAAATCGGATTCCATTCCATTTTTGTTCTCTCCTTTAATTTTTCAAGTTGAATCGTGGCAAAAAATCCCGGCCCACAAAGTCAATACCCAGATCTAGACCAACCTCCAGAGGATTGCTGTGAGCCAGACCTCACATATAGTAGAAGATTGCGTTGTGGAGCTTGTGGGGAGCTGACACGCAAAAGCATCTGCCTTAATATCGGAGTCGATCGTTTCCATGCATGCCGGGAATATAACTAGTCTCAGGTGGAAATATTTTACCTGAATCTTCCAAAAACTTCGGTAAAAGCAATGCTTTTTGAAGATAGCACAAAGTTTAGTTTCACGGATTCAGGTTTTATTTATCTGCAGCTGCTTTTTCCTTTCCCGCCCAGCGCGCATTTGGCGTATGTGGATCAAAGCAGTTTCATTCTTTCAAAAAAACAGCCCCCACAAAAAGACAACTACAGCTGTCTCATCGTGGAGGCCATGCCCATCAGATTATATTTCTTTCAGGTTACATCCCTTCTTTGATGCAAATTCTATTTACATGTAAACCGATATATAATTTTTCTTCCTCGGAGAGCTCGCATTTCCATTTTGTTTTCAGGTGCTCTCCGATCTTGTCCACACAGGCGGTCAGCTCCGGATATTCCTCCTGCATCGTTCCATACATCTGGAGATTGTCCGTATCAATGGTCTTTCCTTCATGAATCCTCTGGAACAGATACTGTAAGTGGGTCGCGTATCTGGCGTAACTGAAGGTTTCCCTGTCGATAATGATATGATACTCACTTTCAACAATCTCTGTAATATCCTCCAGCATCGACTCATCCGAGGCATCCCTGCTCTGTCCCCCATAGCCATCCGGATAAATCTCCGAATTCACAAGGCTCATCGCGATACCGACAGCTTCCTCGTTGAGTACCGCCACCTGAAACTGCTTCCGGATTTTGGATACCGCGTATTTCCCGATCCGGTACTCCTTCGGATACATCTGTTCCACATCATAGGCAAGGGGCATTCTCACATGAATCTGCTTCCTCGCCCTCTCTATGCAGAAGGCAATGTGGTCAGCCAGGGTAAACACCGCGTTGGGGCTCAGTTCATCGGGCAGCTCATTTTTGGCAATATCGATGATCTTTGCCGTGAACAGCATCACCTCGTCCGGGATATCCGTGAAAAGCTGCAGCTGGCTGGACTTCACATCGTAAAATGTGCGCTCGATCTCTTCCAGCGGGACCTCCCTGGGGACAGCCGGATATCCGATGCCCTTCCCCATAGCGACGATCTCCATCCCGCCTGAATCCACACAGATCACTGTATTATTGTTGATCTTCTTGACCGCACGCACGGACGTTACTCCCTTTCCCCCGCAGCTACAGGAAATTATCTCACTGAGCGAGCCATTTCCACGCCATGTTCCTCTGACAGATATAAAAAAATCAAGGCAGTACAATAACAGTCTCCTGTTCATCCGTCATGCCTTGAAAAGTAACACCTTCATATATCTGTCTCTATCCAGTTTTGTACATCAGGCCATGCTCCTTACGGATAACATCCCTGTACAAGAGTAAAATTAGCACAAAAAATAAACACTGTCAACACATTTTTTGCAAAAATTTAACATTTAACATTCAATTCTTTAAAGCC
The DNA here is from genome assembly GCA_021202575.1 of Lachnospiraceae bacterium. GTDB lineage: Bacteria > Bacillota > Clostridia > Lachnospirales > Lachnospiraceae > RGIG6307. The sequence continues at coordinate 1,300 of JAJQCU010000053.1, read as the reverse complement.
GTAACCGGCACCACAAGCACTCCGTCCTCTCTCTGATAGGCGGCATTGGAAAGACCGCATATGACACAGCAGACCTTCGGCGGCCTGCCTCCATCTTCCGTAATTTTTGCTCTGATCCTGTTTAGGCTTTCCGCGCCCTCGTCGATTTTATTGGCCCCGAGCTTGATTTCAAAGGCGCACCAGTCTCCATCATCAAGCTCAATGACAGCGTCAATTTCTCTGCCCGCGTAGTCCTGATAATGATACAGCTTTGCCCCGAAGGATTCCGCATAGATGCATAAATCTCGTTCGCACAGAGCTTCAAACAGGAAACTCAGGGTATTCAAATCGCCAATCAACTTCTCAGGCGGTTCCCCACGTTCAGATGAATTTTTGAATTGGCCGGGATGGGCGCCTCTCACACCTTCTCCAGCATTTCCTTCATGGTGTTCCAGCCCAGCACGGCGCACTTGACCCGGGCGGGCATGTGGGAGATGTCGCGCAGGGCTCCCGCCTCCTCTAACTCCTCGATTTCCTCCTCGCTGGCGCTGCCCTCAATCATTTTGTGAAAAAGCTCCGCGATACGCAGCGCTTCCTCCTTCGTGCGGCCCACCACCATGTCCAGCATGATGTCCACAGAGGCCTGGGAGATGGCGCAGCCATCGCCCTCGAAGGTGCCGTCCACAATGATGCCGTCCTCCACCTTCAGCTGTAAAATAATGTCGTCGCCGCAGGATGGATTGATGCCCTCCAGCACCAGATTGGCGTCCGACAGCCGCTCCTTATGGTAAGGATGCAGGTTGTGATCCGTCAGAATTTCATTATAAAAGGTGTTATTCGCCAAGGCCCATTTTCCTCCTTATGGTTTTCAGGCTGCTTAACAGCCTGTCGATATCCTCCTCCGTATTATAGAAAGCAAGGCTCACTCTGGCGCTTGACCGCACGCCCAGATGGGCAAGCAGCGGCTGGGCGCAGTGATGCCCGGCGCGGACCGCCACCTTATCGTCCGCCAGAATGGCCGCGATATCATGGGGGTGGACGCCGTCAAGAGTGAAGCTTAAAATCCCATAATGCTGTCTGTAATCGCCGCTTCCCAGAATACGCACCCCGGGTACCGCCGTCATGCCCTCAAAGGCATATTTTGTCAGCGTCTCCTCCCGCTTCTGAATCTCAGGCCAGCCAATCTCCTCTATATAATCTATGGCTGCCGACAGCCCCACCGCATCCGCGGCGTTGACCGTACCGGCCTCAAATTTGTGGGGGAGCTCCGCGTAGACCGCACCGTCCCGCTGTACATAGGAGAGCTTCTCCCCGCCGCGCA
>JAJQCU010000180.1 GCA_021202575.1 Lachnospiraceae bacterium | reverse complement strand
ATATCGGCCTTCTTCGCCAGCTGGTTCTTCGCCAGGACAATCCCATGACGTGCCTCCGGGTCTCCTCCGACCGCCAGAGGCTTCCCACGCAGTTCAGGATGGTGCAGGAGTTCAATGCTGGCATAGCAGTTATTCATATCGGAGTGTAAAATTACCCGGTCCATTTTCATTTCACCTCTTGACAAACAGGAAATTAGCAATTATGATATAGGCAAGTTAATTGCCTTTGCTTGTGGCTCTCATTATAGGTCGTTAAATAACCCCTGTCAAGAGGCAATTTGATTTTTTCGGCAACAGATATTCCTATGGAGGTGAAAAATGAAATTTGGAGAAAAGGTAAGAGAACTCAGAAAGAAGAAAGGCCTTTCCCAGACAGAGCTTGGGCAGGCTGTTGGTGTGTCGCTGCGCACGGTGCGCGGCTGGGAAATCGAGGGACGCTACCCCAAAAAGAGGGAGCTGTACTACCAGCTCGCAGAGCTCCTGGACTGCGAAGTCTCCTATCTTCTCACAGAAGAGGAAAACTTCATCACACAGGCCTCAGAGCTTTACGGCAGCCGCGGTGAAAAACAGGCGGAGCGAATTTTAGAGCAGACCGCTGCGCTCTTCGCTGGCAGCGATTTATCAGACGCGGACCAGATCGCATTCCTCAATGAAATCCAGTCTCTCTACCTGGACGCCAAAATCAAGGCCAAAAAGTACACCCCGAAGAAATACAGGCACCAGCCGGCAGAAACGGAGTCCTGTTGAACTGCTGAAGTGCATGAATGTGACAGTCCGGGAAACCGATCAGTATGAACGTCTCAAGGGCTACTGCTTTCTTTGCTGTCAGACCTATTATGTCATGATCAGCAGTTTCCTGTCAGAACCGGAGAAAAAGATTGTCGCAGCCCACGAACTGGAGCATATTGTACTGCACAAGCAGGAGCTGAAACTGGCCCCGATGAAAGACTCTGTCCTTTACAATATGACCAGCAAAACGGAGTATGAAGCGAACCTGTATGCTGCCAATATTTTAATCACAGACCAGGACGTAGAGACATTATCCCAGGACCCGGATCTGAATTACTTCAGCATGTGCAGCAGCCTGAATGTTAGTCCGGAGCTGATGAGCTTCAAGCTGTACAGCCTGGCGCGGCGCGGCTATTCTTATCATATGCCTATGGAGATTGACAGCGGATTCCTGGCGAAGTAATTTCTCTGAATATGAAATGAGGAGGTGTAGGTATGTCCACATGGAACCCCTGGCATGGTTGCACCCGCGCGAGTACGGGGTGCCTGAATTGTTATGTCTACCGGCGGGACTCGGAATTTGGCCGCGACGCTTCGGTTGTCAAAAAAACTGCCTCCTTCAACCTGCCTGTCCGCAAAAACCGTCAAAAGGAATACAAACTGAAACCGGACGGCAACTATGTCTACACCTGCTTCACTTCTGATTTCTTCCATCCGGCTGCGGACGAATGGCGGCCAGAGGCCTGGGCGATGATGAAGGAACGGTCTGATCTTACATTTTATTTCATCACCAAACGGCCGGAACGGTTTTATGTCGGCCTCCCGGATGACTGGGGCGATGGCTATGAGAACATCCACATCGCCTGCACCTGTGAAAATCAGTATCAGACAAATAAACGGCTTCCCATTTTCCTTAACCTCCCGATCCAGCATAAAGAGATCATCCATGAACCCATGCTGGAAGCCATCAATATCCGACCTTTTCTGGAAAAGTACCACAACGAAATTGAACTAGTCTCCTGCGGCGGCGAATCCGGCAATGACGCCAGAGTCTGCGATTACGGCTGGGTGTTGAACACCCTGACGCAGTGCGTGGAGTATGACGTCGCATTCCACTTCCACCAGACCGGCAGCACCTTCCGCAGAGGCAGACAGACCTATCGGATAGAACGGAAAGACCAGATGGAGCAGGCGGCAAAGGCAGGGATTGATTATAAACCACCTACTCTGCACAATGGCAACTGATATAAACGTCTTATTTTCCAGAGAATTTCCGACTAAACAAAAAATCGCGTCGAATTCCTCTGGAAAATAAGAAACCTGTGGTTTCATACCCCATAAGACAAGCTGCTCAGAAAATTTTTTGAAGTATATTTACTTCTACGCTCTCGTATGATAAAATAAAAGCGAGAAAGTAAGGTGATGAAATTGCTTGTCAGAGATAAACTTCAATCGCTTGCGGATGAGAATAATGGATATCTGCTGACTTCCGATGTGGTTGCAGCAGGAATTTCGAAAACATACCTTGCCCAGTTTGTACAAGAGAATGCAATGGAACGAGTGGCGCAGGGTGTATATCTGTCGCCAGCCGGATGGCGAGACGACTACTATATTCTTTTCCTTGCGAATCAAAAAATTATTTTTTCACATGAGTCTGCACTTTATCTGCATGATATGGCCGACAGAGAACCGCCGCACGTTTCAGTAACAGTCCGGGCGGGATACAATGCTACGCATCTTCGTAAGAAAGGTGTCAAGGTGTATCAGGTGAAGCCGGATATGATTGATGTTGGTGTCAGCAGAGTAAAGACGAATATGGGAAACGAAGTGGCTGCATATGGCCGTGAGCGCACCATCTGTGATATTGTCCGTTACCATGATGATATGGACTCACAGACATTTCAAATGGCTATGAAAGAATATATGAGGCAAAGAAACAGAGACCTGAACCTGCTGATGAAGTACGCGGCTTTGTTTGGTATTGAGAAAGAAATGAAAAATTATGTGGAGGTTCTGGCATGATCAAAACATCCAATCAGTTAAAAGCCAAAGTGAGAAATCTTTCAGGAGGCGATACGCAAAGGGCACAAACCCTGATACGAACTTTCATCATGGAGAGATTTCTTGAGCGGATCAACTTGTCGCAATACAGAGACCGTTTCATTCTCAAAGGCGGAATGCTGGTTGCTGCAGTTACAGGAATTGATATGCGCGCGACGATGGACATCGACACCACGATAAAGGCTCTGCCCTTGAACGCACAGGATGCACAGCAGATTGTGGAGGAAATTACAGAGATTGAAATTGAAGACGGCGTGTCATTCAGGATTACAAAGGCCTCTGACATTATGGAAGAACATGAATATCCAGGCATTCGTATCATGTTGGAGGCTACTCTTGACCGTATGAGACAACCAGTCAAGATTGACATATCGACCGGTGATGTAATCACTCCGGGGGCAGTGGAATTCTCATATAAGCTTATGTTTGAGGACAGAAGCATTTCGCTGATGGCATACAATATTGAAACACTGCTGGCAGAAAAAATGGAGACGATTCTTTCCCATGGAATTGCAAATACGCGGATGAGAGATTTCTACGACATTTATATACTGACCGAGCAGAGCATAGATATGAACATGCAAGTCTTGGCACAGGCGCTGACAGCTGTATGCAGCAAAAGAGGTTCAGAATCCTACATGAGCGATATAAATCAGATTCTCGAAGACATTGAATCCAGTAACCTCATAGGAACTGAATGGGAAAGATACAGGAAGAACAATTTTTATGTTGGAGATTTGGAGTTTGCTGAAGTGATGCGAAGCGTCAGGAATCTGTTCAGGCGTTGCAGAATGACTGATTGAACCTGCTGCTTGTAACCTTTTACTCAAATGTGCTCTTCAGATAAACCTACGATATCCTGCACAAGGCCGCTGAGAGTGCGCGTTTTCCTGATCGGGGACTGCGGTCGGGCCGCGGAACCGCCGAATTTAATCAGCGGTTAGCACCTACCACAGTCTGCCGTGCCTTATGATTTGAATTTGCATTGCAAACGCTGTATAATGCGGATGCAACAAAATACCATAGGAACAGGAAAGGAGCTGATTTCCATGGCTAAATCGACAAACTTCTGTGTCGGCGGTTTCCCTTTTGATGTACGGCTCGATCAGCCCAACAAGGAAACGATTGCCGCCATGCTGGAAGCGGAGCGTATCGCGCATGATCCCTCTGTAAAAGGATATATCGACCCGAATGAGATGTTTGCGGAGCTGAAGGAAGGAATTCAAAACCATGGGATTTGAAAAGAAAAATCCTGCCAAAAATGAATTTATGCTGACAGGCCCTCTTAAATACAAGGGATACGACTGGTGGTGGCATTCTTTCACCGCTGTCAACGAAGCGACTGGAGAGGAAAAGGCATTCTTTATTGAATTTTTCACCTACAATCCCGCTCTGGCTCAGGATCAACCGGTATTCGGTCAGCTTCCGGCAAACAAAGAAAAGGGCGTCAGGCCCTCCTATCTGATGGTCAAAGCCGGGTGCTGGGGAAAAGGCCATTGCCAGCTTCACCGTTTTTTCCCATGGAAAGATGTCAAAATCCATGAAAAAGCGCTTTATTCCGTTGAAGCATCCGACTGCTATGCCTCAGACGCAAGGCTGACCGGAAGCATATCTGTCACAGCCGAAGACGCTGCCGCCCATCCGGAATGGATGTGTGACAGCGGAGAAATGACCTGGGATCTTCAGATTGATAAACAAATCGCCTTCAATGTCGGCTACGGTACAAGCAGGCTCCTGCGTTTTCTCAAGGCATTTGAAATGTACTGGCACGCCGAAGGCATGAAAAGCACCTACAGCGGAACCGTCACTTTCAACGGAACCGTTTACCGTGCGCTGCCGCAAAGAAGCTTCGGTTATGCAGACAAGAACTGGGGCCGCGGCTTTACTTCCCCCTGGGTGTGGCTTTCTTCCAGTCACCTGGTCAGCAACTTGACCGGCAAACCGCTTCAAAACAGCGTGTTTGACATCGGCGGCGGCAGGCCCAAAATTTACTTTGTCCCACTGAACCGTATCCTGTTAGGCGCTTTCTATTACGAAGGCAACTCCTATGAATTCAATTTTTCCAGGTTCTGGACAGGCTGCAAAACAAGATTCTCCTGCAAAGAAACCGATACAGAAATTCTGTGGCACGTCCGCCAGGAAAACAGGCAGGTTCTCATGGAGACTAAAATCCGCTGCAGGAAATCAGATATGCTCCTCGTCAACTATGAAGCACCTGACGGATCAAAGCGGCACAACAGGCTCTGGAACGGCGGCAACGGAACCGGTCGGATATGGCTTTACAGAAAAGAAAATGGTAATAAAGTCCTGATAGATGACATCGCAGTCTCCCATGTGGGCTGCGAATACGGAGAATATTCATCCTGATAATCATGAACAATCTTTAACACCAGCCAAACATCTATCAATTCGGAGGTAATCTATGGCAACAATCAAAAAAGAAACATTTTCCTGCACAAGAGACAACATGACCATCCGCGGGCTGTATTTCCACCCAGAGGGTCAGCACCTGCCCATCGCCATTATCAGCCACGGCTTCATGGCCAACTATCAGACAACCAAAGGCTATGCACAGTGGTTTGCAGAACGCGGCTACGCGGCTTTCTGTTTCGATTTTAACGGCGGCGGCCTCATGGGGAAAAGCGACAAGGATACAACGAAGATGACCATCTTTACGGAAGAAAGCGACCTGGAAACGGTCATTTCCTACACGAAGTCCCTGCCTGAAACCGATGAACAGTCTATCACTCTGATGGGCTGCAGCCAGGGAGGCGTTGTCTCCGGTCTCGCCGCCGCGAAGCTGCAGAGTGAAATCAGCCGCCTGATCCTCTTTTACCCGGCGCTCTGTATTCCGGATGACGCCAGAGCCGGAAAAATGATGTTTGCAAAATTTGACCCGGAAAATATTCCTGAGACCTTCCACTGCGGTCCCATGAAGCTTGGAAGAGACTACGCCGCATCCGTCCTGCACTGCGACCTGATCACGGAGATCAGCAAATATACTGGTAAAGTTCTGATTGTCCACGGAACCGCTGATAAAATCGTTCATTATCACTATTCTGAGCAGGCACAGGCGGCATACGCAGATGCGGAGCTCAGATTGATCCCAGACGCGCCGCATGGTTTTAGCGGGAAGGATGATCAGACTGCGCTCAAATATGTGGAGCAGTTTTTACAACAGCAGGAAGAATGAAATTATTTATTCTCGTTTTTTAAGGCCAGCGGTATCCCGCTGGCCTTTTAAATTACATTCAGTATTACATTCAGTATAAGAACCTATACCCAAAGGAATTCAACGCACAAAATTCCCGTGCTTGCAAGCTCTTACTCAAACGCCTCCGTCGTCGCGGTCGTATACAGATCCAAGGACGAGAGCAGTCCAGGCTCTTCCTTTACTACCTGCGGGATCGCGTTTAGCGCTCTCATACACACCATGGAATATCCCCATGCCTGATCGTTGGCCGAGAAATCGCAGTTCAGATTAGGTGCCCCCTTGATGGTGATTCTGTAAACCATGCCGGGAGCAAATTCCCATTCAGGAGCCACATCAGCGCCCATCCGGTTGACTGCCCCAACGGTGATCGCGTCCTTTCCACTGATCACGCCGGTAATCGATAAGCGAACAGCCCCGACGGTTCCGGCCTTGATCGTGCCATATCCCACCTGCAGATCATGGTCTGTCAATGCCTTTTCATAATTTGTCTTATAGGATTCAACCTGATATCCCAGCGAATCCGCAATCAGATCCACACAGGGACCCCATGTAGCCTGCATGAATGCCGGGTTCTCGCAAACCGCCACAAAATCGGTGGGCATGCCAAAACCTCTGCCAGTCTTCATTTCAAACTCATTCGGAGCCATGGAATAATCACAGATTTCAATTGCCCGCACACTGTCCACTCTGTCCGCCACAGAAAGCAGCGTAGAGACCAGATAATCGCACGAGAAACCTGGGTGAATGCCGGACATAAAGAAGGTGGCATTGCCTTCTTTACATGCCTTATCCAGTCTCTCCGTCAAAGCGGGAGTATGATAGGTAGACGGATGAATCATGGATGTCAGGGAAGTCCCCACCACATTGATCCCGGCCAGCAAAAACTTTTCCGCAATCGGGACAGCAATCTCTTCCAGGTTCGGGCCGTTAACACCGATAAAAGCGCAATCCGGCTTTAAGGCAATCAATTCGTCCATATCCCCGGTGACTGTCACACCGGTTTTCATCCCTCCCGCGAAACGGATTTCACCGGCGTCCTTCCCGATATCCGCGCCCGCGGTTTCCGGGTGTGCCCATACACCGACAAGCTCGAAGCCCTTCCGTCTGGCGAATGCGCCAATCGCGTAGGAACTGACATTGCCTGTTCCAAGCACTACAACTCTGATTTTACTCATACTGCTGCACTTCCTTTCTTCTTGAATTTTTTATTGCTTTATCGAATATCCTGTCAGGATATTAACAATCCACTTATTTCAGATGAAAGACAGCCTCCGAAATCGCTCTGCACTCCGTGACAAAATCAAATCCGCCGTTTGACAGCTTCCACTCAACCACCAGCCCCGTGACTGCCATATTATAATATCGGAGAAGGTTATACGCGCTATCCGGATCCGTGCCTGTCGCTTTCATAATCAGCTCCACAACCGACTCCGAACCAACATACACGCCGATGCCCTTATGAGAGCTGATGACATTGTCATCGGCATTTACCATCGCAAGAATCAAATGATAGAGCAGGTCACAGCCGATCGAAGAAATATCAGCGGCATAATCTGTCTGATACTTCAGCCAATATTCCGCGGCGTCCATATCCGTATCCTGACTGATTTCTTCAATCATTTTCTCGGCATGACACAAATC
>JAJQCU010000076.1 GCA_021202575.1 Lachnospiraceae bacterium | reverse complement strand
TCCGTTGCCGGCGGTGGTGTCACATAAGGGCAGATGCTATTCTCCCGCCGCGGCGGCAGGCGTCGTTCCGGGGAAGGTTACAGTTCATTCCTGCCGACCTATCTGGAAAGCATGTTTTCCTATCAACCCAGCTTTGCCCACTATGCCTTGGCGGATCTGGAAGCAGAGGGAAAACTCATCGGGATTATTACAACGAATGTGGACTGTATGCACACGATTGCCGGGTCAAAGAATGTAGCCGAGATCCAGGGAAGCCTGCAGGTCAACTGCTGCGCCAACTGCGGCCGTCATTATGACGGGTATGAGATCTGGAAGCAGGAGGAACTGCCAAAGTGCGAAGCGTGCGGCGGGGAAATCCTGCCGTGGCCGCTTTACAGTCATATCAGCGTGTGGAACGAAGATGTCAGGAAAGCCAGGAAGTGGATATCCGAGGCGGACCTGATTCTGGTCATCGGGACACGGGGCAACTATGGAGACGTTTACTGGGATTATCGGAAAAGGGATGCTGTGATTGTGCAGATCAATCCGGGGCATACCGGCTTTGACAGGATTGCGGATCTGAACATCCGGGAAGGCTCCGATGATGTATTTCATAAGCTGGCAGAAAGGTGGAACAGTAATGGCGAAGCAGCAGACAAACAATGAATTATCTGACGAAGAGCGCATGAAACAGATGGCGGCGCAGATGCGTGCCGCGGAGTATAAGGGGCTTTCAGAAGAAGAAATCCAGAAAAGAGAACGGCAGAAGGAAATGCGCAGAAAAAAGAACATAGAGATACTGGAGGATACACTTGGTATTCTGGAAAACGGAAGTTTTGAAAAAGATGGAAAAGAAATAAAACTGCAGTTTTCTTCAGAACAGATGCGAGAAATACAGGTGTTTCTGCCGGAGGATATAGAAGCGCTGCGGACAGAGGAAACTTCTGCTTCTAAAACTGCCGCTGAAACTGTTTCTTCCTCAGATGATGTGGAAAGCAATGAAAGCCTGACGCTGACAAAATCAGGCTGTACGTTTGGCTGTGAAAATATCGATGCTCTTGTTCTTGCGCAGAGGAAGTACTCAGAATTAAAAGAGAATGGAGAATCAGATCCGAAAGTTTTAGTCCTGAATCTGGCAAGCTCCACACATCCCGGAGGACAGACCCGGAAAGGCGCCAGCGCACAGGAGGAAGACCTCTGCCGCCGGACTTCTCTTCTGCTATCTTTGGAAAGCAATGAAGCGAAAAAATATTATGATTATAACAATGCACGAAAGACGCACATGGGCTCTGACGGTGTGATGATTTCTCCCTGTGTGGAAGTCATCAAGGACGCTTCCTCTGAGACACTTTCTGAGCCTTTCCCGATTTCCGTTATGAGTTGCGCGGCACCGATGATCCGTATGGGTCTGGAAGGAATGTCGCAGCAGGAGTATGAAGTGATGCTCTGCCACCGTATTCAGGGGATGCTGCTGGCCGCTGCGTCACAGAATTACCGTCACCTGATTCTGGGTGCTTTTGGCTGCGGTGTGTTTGGCAATGACGCCGCCGTTGTTTCTAACTTATTCTATCATGCGATTCAGAACCTCTCATTTAATGACAAGGGGAGCGATCGGTTGTTTGACTCCATTGATTTTGCTGTGCTCTGCCGCCCGGGGAAGGATTACAACTACAGAGAATTCTGCAGAAACTTTTCACACAAAGATGACTCCTGCACTGACGGAAGTGGCGAGTAACGGAGGGACGCTTTCTGAATGGATATTTCCAGGCAGCGGATGAGGTTTTCCGGTTGATTGTCTGATACGCATGGAGGCATGCGTCTCCGAAAAATTTCTCCGGGGTAGAATACTCCGCAACGCCCCAGCCGTATTCTTTTCCGTGGCGGTCTGTCAGGTAAACAAAGTTACTGATGATTACATAGCCCTGCGCCTGCAGGCGGTTGATAGACGTATCGAAGCCGGTCGCGCCGCCTTTTTATAATTGCCATCCCGTTTCAGCGTTTTGGAAAGCACCGGCGCGCGGGCTTCTAGCAGATCAAAAAGTTGTTTATCTTTATAGGATGCCAGTTCATCATCAAAGCGCGCGTCAAAGTCGTAGCCGTCCCGGCAGTAGTTCTCGAAGTCCGGAAACCACTCCGCACTGATGAATGCCGCCTTGTTCTCAAAAAATTTTCCGTAGGCACAGCCTGCTTCCTGAATGACCGGTCCTTTCCATTCCCACACGCCTGGTTCATCGGTAAACCATACGGGGGATCAACATGTCTTCCACCAAAAAGCCGGGGAGAGAATTTCGGAACAGCGGAAGGAAACCGACACAGTGAACAGCGTCGATCAAATTTTCTTTTGTTTTTATGATAAAATCTAACCGGTCGCCCACACTCACCTTCTCTTATTCAATCGTCATTTCTAATCAGTTCTTTTCTGCAAGTTCCATAAGGGTAAATACCTTACCACATTTCTGGCACTGGAAAACATATCCATAATGGTTGACCCGTATATTAGAGACGAAGAACGGGGCCGACGATGAATTGACATCCTCGCCTTTAACCATTTCGCAGTTTTTTTCTTTTGAGAGTTCTCCTTCACATTCCGGGCATTTCTTTGAATGGAACAGCAACGCTTTCAGTTCCGATGGCGTAAAGTCATGTCTGAAGCCCTGGGCTTTTTCTTTCTCCTGCACAGAAGACACACTCCTTTGATTGTTGCAGTCTGCCTGCTATACCCTTTTGAACAGGTTTCGTAAATCGCTTTGTGCGTCCGAAAATCCGAGATGGCGGTAAATCAAATAAGCATCTTTATAACACGCCGTCGATACGGAAACCTCTTTAACGCCTTTAGCCTGTGCTGACTCAATGAATCGGTCTATCAGTTTTTCACCATTACCCTGATGTTGATCCGCTGGACGCACTGCTAATAATTCTATGTGCGCAATTCTTCCATTAAACATACTGGGCTTCTCATATCCAATGATAAAGCCTTTAATCTCTCCGTCGTCTTCAGCAATGAAAGCATATCCTTCGTCCATACAGAACTGGACATATGGCTTCAATTTATAAAATTTGATTGACTCCGGTTGGTAGCCGAATGCCTGTATGTATATTTCGCCAACTGTAGAGATATCATCCATTTTCATTTTTCGTATTGCCATTTTAATGTTCCCTTTTCTCTCCAAATTTTTTCCTATTATCTTTCTTTCAAGCCAATTGACAGCTCTCCACCAAAATTGTGCATCTCGAATCGTTCATCTCGTAAGAGCATTTCCTTTCGCATCTGGTACTCGAACGGAAACAGATATGCGAAAGAGTTAATGCCTTGCAAAGAGTAGTACGCGCTGCCATCTATATTCATTGCAGTGTATACCATAAAACTGGCAATTTCGTCTTTAGGCACGCAATGCATCTTGATATGATATTTCCCCGGCTTATCGCAGGTGAGTACATCAAACGCTTTCATAGTTGCCACAAGTTTATCAATAGAATGGTATAGCGTCGGACGTTCTCCCCACTCATCATATATTTTCTGTTTCAGCTGCGCTGTTGTTATCTCATCCTGAAACTCAGACATGCGCTGCATAATGATAAGCAGAAAAATCAAGCACATATTCTTCTTGCGGTTCCGCTGCGCTTTGGCATATGTTTTCGAGACATAGGAGCTGACCTTCTGATAAAGCTCTCGTTGCAGCGAGTTCCGATCATCCCATGTCAATGAAACCAGATGTGTTACCCGGTTTTTAAATAGCAGATTGCCATTGTTGTCGATAGCTTCGCGCTTTTCAGTCCGGATCAAATATGGAGCCACTTGCTCCTTGACGATGGACTTCGCATTGGGAAACGCATCCTTATCCAGCAGACGGACCAAGCGCAGGAAAGGTTCTGTTTTTCCGTTGTGCGGCGTGGCCGACAGTAACAGCAAATAAGGGCTGGCCTGCGACAGTAAATTCCCCAATTTATATCTGGCAACATCACCGGTGGAGCCTGCCACACGATGCGCCTCGTCAATAATGATTAAATCCCAGCCGCTGTTAATGATCGAGTAGATGCGATCTTGATTATATTTTTCCACCTTTTCGTCCGTCCAACCGGCATGACGTTCCAATGGTTTGATGGAGTCCATAGGGGAAATTACCTGGTCATACTGCCTGTAGACATCATCGCTGTCAGTCAGTCGGCGAATTGTGTCATAATCAGACGGCAAAATCACTTGGAACTTTTCATGGAATTTCTCCTGCATCTCGGAAGACCACTGCGTAACAAGCCCTGTGGGGCAGACGACCAGTGTGCGGCTCACAAGCCCACGGCTTTTTAGTTCTTTGATAATCATGCCGGCCTCAATGGTCTTTCCAAGCCCCACTTCATCTGCCAGAATGTAGCGGACGTTATTCGTTTCCAATGCACGATTCAGCACATGAAGCTGGTGCGGCAGCGGGATCACTCCGCTGGAAAGAGAGGAGAGGAAGCCTCCGGATGTCTCATTTTTTATTTTGGCGAGCAGCGTCACATAACCTTGTTTGATGCCATTTGAAATTGTTCCCCAACTTGAGGAAGAATTTGATTTTCCTGATCCTCCAGCAATTGTTCCCCAACTTGGGGAACAATTGAGATATCCTTAAAAAGTTCATAAAATCGCATCATATAACGCAGATTTGTTGGCGAAAATCCTTTTGCGTTGGGAATCATATCAACCATATCCATGCTCAAATTCTGGAAAAATTTATTCCCCCATTTGCTGTTCGCACGCCGCTCTGTAATATCTCTTCCCACAGACCAATAATACATTAACATCTCGTTATTGACGCGAATAGAAGCCTTGATCTGGCTTACCTTGTATCGATTTCCAAGCTCCTGTATCCATCTTCGATATTCTTCATCGCTCCGCATTAATTCGCTCATCCATTCACCTCTTTCATTTTTGGTTTAGAGGATTTCCCCGCTTTCCTTCCGCTTCACCACAATGCGGAGTTTTCCGGCGTCTTTCCCCTTGGTATAAGCGGCAATCATCTCGCTGACTTTCGCCTTAAATGCTGTTTCATCCAACGGGGGCAACTGCTCCAGCTTGTAAATCAAATCATCTGTGTTAATCACCACTGGCTCAAACCCTTTCAGCAGGGCATTGATGGCCTTGACAAAGAAGTCGTCTACGCGCTTCGGCAGAGTCCCCGTCTCCAAAAAGCTGTCAATGGCTTTGCGCTGGTTGTCGTTGAGATATTCTTTCTGGCTGGCCACAATGGGGTCAGAAATGGTGTTCAACAGAGTCCCTGTCCATTCGGTCAGCAGATTATCAATCCGAATTTCAAGATTATCCAGCTGGCCATGAATGTTCTTCGCTTTGTCATCCAGCCGATACCCACAATGAGGACAGACAGGAGTGGCTTTCAATTCGGTGGACGTCAGTTCATAGCAGACTTTCAAGTCCGCCATGTCCTGTTCAATGGCGGTCAGCTTGGCTCCAGAGAGGATTTCTATGCTGCGGAGCTTCCGCAGATTGGAAAGAGTCAGGCTCTCCTGGAGTTTGCCCCGGCGCTTGGCATCATCGATGTCCAGGCGTTTTTTCTTATGGCTCTCAAAGTAGATGTCGATGTACTCCGATTGAAGCTTCTGCAGTGTGACAGTGACTTTTTGCGCTGCGGCTTCGCCGGTCATACCCCCGGCGATGTCGTCACGGGTGTTGCGGAACACTGTTTTGGCTGCTTCCAGCTTTTCCTTGAACTCGACTCCCAGGTTCAGATACTCGATACTGGAAATGTAGGACACAATGGAAGCACATTCCTTGCGGAAGACGTCATATTCCACGATAGTCTGTACTAAGGCAATCTGTTTGCTCAGTTCTTCGATCTGTTCACTGGACAGACCAAAGTTGTTCAGCTTCGCCGGCGTGTTGAATTTGGCAGAGTAGTTGCTGAACTCCTCCTTGACTGCGTTACAGGCATGGCTCATCCGTGCTACCATCTGAGCATTTGCCAGTGGTTCGCCCCAAAGTTCAAATCCAGACCGTAACTTCTGAGAAGCAACCACGGCAGCGTTTGCCCGGTCCTGTGCAGCAGTCAATAGCTGCTTTACACCAGCTTCTCGGCTGTTCGGATTGTCCAGCAGCGTTGGGTTGATGTCCAGCACGTCAAAAAGCTGCTTCAACTCCGCCATGGCCATCTGAGTGGGGCGAGACAGGTATTTGAATTCGTACAAGTCAAATACGCTGATCTTCGGCACCTGATCCAGCTCAGATGCAGTAAGCTGTTTCCCCGATTTTAACGTGATAGTCGCATATCCGGCATAGACAAGCGACAGGAAGATAATCGGTGTAAATAAATAGCTCACATGGAACTGCCTGTCCTCAAATTCTCCGGAGTATTTTCCCTCGAAAATGTCGGAGTAGTTGATAACGCCCTGAGGCGGCAGCTTTTTCAACTGGTCGATATAGTAGGCGGCATACTTGGAGCCTTCCGGACGGATTTTCTCGCCGTCTAAAATTCCAAAGCTCTGGAGCATCAGCGCTCCGGGCTGGGTTTTGCGTCCGGCGAAGTAGTCGAACGCCTGACGAGCGTTCTCCGCCATGTTCTTGCGGGTGATTTTTGTTTTCATCACTGGGAAGCCGGGATATTTCTCGTCAAAGTATTCGTCCAGGCAAATGGATGCAGCCAGATCAACAGTATCCTTGAAGTCCAGGTTCCGATTATAGCGGCCCTTCAGGACTTCAATCATCTGATGCTTCTGTCCCATGTAGGAAACATCAAAGCAAGTATTCTTATTTTCGCTCAGATACTTGATGAGCTTTTTGCGCACCATTGAAGCCTTGTTCAGATAGGCGTCTTTATCCTTGCCCTCACTGATCTGTGCCAGCGCATTGGCTGCGGCAAACAGGCTCATCTGTTCCTTAAACTCTGCGGTAGACTTGAAGAACAGATATACTTCATCCCGCAGATTCTTCACGCTGACAGCGCCAGCACCATAAGGCGGCATGATATGGATATAGAAATCACGCTCCGGCTGGGCAGTGCTGCGCTCTCCGGGCAGACCGAGGAACAGGTAGCCCTCCCGGAAGATGTTATGGGAATCCCAATTCAAATCGCGCTGATAAATCTCAAAGCCGGGGACATATTGCTTTTCCTCCCAATCCAGGCAGCTGTAGATCAACTGGTAGAAATAGCGATTAAACTCACCGTCTGCCATGATGGAGGCTTTCTGCTTGATCTTCTCGTCATAATCGACGACCTTATCCACGTCAATGTAATACTGATTGTTCGCATCATTGTAAATGATGAACTGACCGGATACTGTAGTCATAATATCCCGCAGGGTGGTCTTGATGAGCGACAGCAGGAAGTCAGCGTCCTGCTCTGGCATCGGCAGGAACAGGCACAAATCGTCCTTGAGATTTTCAGCAGTCAAACCAAACTGAACGTCCAGACCATTTGTAGTCAGACGATGAACACTCAGAGCGTAGATAATCTGCCTTGCAAGCGGCTTATATGCAGGCTTGGGGAAGGAACGCTCGATGATTTCTTCCAACTGGCCGCTGGCCGTCACTACTCGGCTGATGGTAACATCGCTTTTCAGCAGACCGTTGGACTTGATTGCCGGCCAGTAGTTGTCGAAGGAAATGATACCGGGGGCATTCTCCGGCACCTCTGTGTCGAAAATGTCCCGAATGGTCAAGGAAATATTTTTCAGAATATGACGGTTCTCAATCAGGTAAATCTTATTGAAAACATCTATGTAAGACGGATGGATGGGAAACAGGTCTACAAACTCATCCATCTTGGA